>JAYEIR010000118.1:0-45385 GCA_034660135.1 Thermodesulfobacteriota bacterium | reverse complement strand
ACTCTGGTGGCGCGTCATTCCTCAGCAAGGTGTGAGGATCGATACTGAAAGGTTTTTCTGCCTTCTGCATGTAGGTGCTAACCAGTCCACGCCACGTGATAATGAGATTATCCTCAAAAACCTTACGATCCAACCAGCGAATTTCCGGTAGTGGTTCACCAAGATCTGATGGAATCCATTGAACATCAAGGGTGGGTCGGGGAAGCATCTGATGAATTGCCGCTGGAGATCCGAAAAGGAGGATGGATGCCCTGGTAGGTTGTAATTTTCCATCTTTTCTTATCAGGCAGCCCCATTGGTGGAGAAATTCCTGATCGCTGAGAGATTCATCATGACCGGGGTTTCTTTCGTTGAACAATGCCCTGTACCATTTAAAAAGAGCATACCGAAGATGTATTCCTTGAATTCCGAGGCATCCATCTTTCCGCGTAGGATATCCGCCGCGGCAAACAGGTGGTGTTCAAGCTGGGGGAGTGTTAGTTTTTTCATAAGTTTTTTTAGACAGGATAGACTTATTAGAGCAAAATAATATAGAAATCCTGCTTATCATTTATTTTTTGTTTTCTGTTGTCATAATGAAATCTTGAAAGTTGGGACTTTTGTTCCGGCTCAAATTACGGGTTTAAGGCCATCTTTCATAGATCACTTCGGACCTCATTTTTGGATTCAACAAAACGGAATTTGTGCCTATAATTGTTGTTCCGGCTGGAAAGAAGCTTCCTGTTATATCGCGGCATGCCGACAATGATCCAGGGTCGAGAGGAGATGAAGATGGATTGCATGAGTTTCGCTCCTTAGAGGAGTTAGTCAAAAGCAAAAGAGGAATGAAAACTTAAAGAGGAATGAAAACTTACTGAAAACTATCGGAAAATGGTCTGGCGGTCAAGGGGTTTTGAAAGGAGCGTGAGATTGAACGCCGTGGATCGATTCAAAGAGAGCGCTCTTGACTCAAGGGCAATTTTACCTTATAAGTCATCGATAACAAAAGAATATATTTGCATCAAAATCTAATCCTGCCCGGTTTTGTAGGACGTTGGGCGGGCAGGTGATTGAAATAGACGATTATGGAACGTATGCCACAAATCGACCGACAGATTGAAACCGCTGAAAAGGAATTGGCAGGGTTGGACAAAAGGCGAGCGGCTATCCTGGAGCAGATAAAGGCTCTCAGACATCAGAAGAACAGGGTCAGCAGCCAGGCCTCTCCCGGATATTCCCCGATTGACGGTCGAACATTCGTGACAAACAAATCTTCTGAAAAAGATAAGCTCCTGCTGTTCCGCACCCTTTTCAGAGGCAGGGAAGATGTCTATCCAAAGAGATTCGAGAGCAAAAAAACGGGCAAAAGTGGCTACCAGCCAGCCTGCAGGAATGAATGGTTAAGAGGTGTGTGCAAAAAACCGAGGATTAGATGCGGCAATTGCGAAAACAGGAAATTTATCCCTGTTTCGGATGAGGTCATCAGGAACCACCTTTTAGGCTATGACCCTAAAGAAAAGACAAGTCGCGATTTCACCATCGGCGTGTATCCCCTTCTTCCGGATGAAACGTGCTGGCTCATTGCTGCGGACTTTGACCAATCCGCATGGATGGAGGACGTGTCCCAGTTTCTTGAAACATGCAAATCTTTCGATATACCGGCAGTAGTTGAGCGTTCCCGATCAGGGAATGGGGGACATGTATGGGTCTTTTTTTCTGAACCGGTTCTTGCCGGTTTAGCGCGAAAGATGTTCACTTTTATCCTGACCGAGACAATGGAGCGGCATCCAGAAATCGGCCTCCGTTCTTATGACCGCCTTTTCCCCAACCAGGACACCATACCAAAGGGAGGTTTTGGAAACCTTATTGCCCTTCCCCTCCAGAAAAAGGCGCGGGAAACTGGGAACAGCCTCTTTTTGAATGATCGTTTTGAACAGCACCCGGATCAGTGGGCTTTTCTGTCATCGATCCGGCATATGGGCCTCGATGAAGTGAAAAGCATTGTTGATGAAGCCACACGTCGCGGACGCGTGGTTGGTGTGAGGATGGCGGTTACGGATGAACAGGATGATGAACCATGGACAGCGCCCCCGTCAAGGCGACAAAAGCTACCGCCCATCACAGGACCTTTGCCGGAAGCAATCGACTTAGTCTTGGACAATCAGATCTATGTGGCAAAAGAGGGCCTGCCGGCCCCGTTGAAAAATCGCCTCATCCGGTTAGCAGCCTTTCAAAACCCTGAATTCTACAAGGCCCAGGCCATGCGCATCTCCACTTATGGTAAAGATCGTATTATCTGCTGTTGTGAGGATTTTTCAAATCATATAGGAATACCAAGAGGTTGTTTGGATGAATTGGTCGATCTGCTGCAATCCTTAAAGATTAAGCCAAAAATCGTTGATAAACGTTTTAGGGGCATCCCGATGGATCTTCGATTTCATGGCACACTCAGGCCAGATCAGCAAACGGCAGCAGAGGCCATGTTAGGTTGCGATACCGGAGTTCTTTCGGCTTCAACCGCATTTGGCAAAACCGTGGTGGCTGCCTACATGATAGCTGACCGAAGGGTAAACACGCTTGTTCTGGTGCACCGCAAACACCTGGTTGATATGTGGGTTGACCGTTTAAGCGAATTTCTGGGACTTGAACCCGGAGAGATCGGTAGAATAGGAGGGGGGAAACGCAAGCCTTCAGGACTAATCGATGTGGGGATAATTCAGAGCCTCGGCAAGAAGGGCGTAGTAGATGACATCGTTGGCGAGTATGGGCATCTAATCGTTGATGAATGCCACCGTATTGCAGCGAGGAGCTTTGAGATCGTTGCCAGGCAGTCTAAGGCAAGATATGTGACCGGTCTGTCGGCCACTGTGACCCGTAAAGACGGCCACCATCCGATCATTTTTATGCAGTGCGGTCCGGTGAGATACCAGATTGATGATAAAAAACAGGCTGCAAAAAGGCCCTTTACCCATAGAGTAATCGTGCGTAAAACCGGTTTTAGGATCCCCGAAACGTTATCAAATGAGGCTGCCGCTACTATTAATGAGCTTTACGATGCATTAATCACTGATGTGGCCCGAAACAATCTGATCATTGATGATGTTTTGGACGCTGTTGATCAAGGCCACTCTCCGGTTGTGCTGACCGAACGAAGGAACCATTTAGAGATCTTGGCGGATCGCCTTGCCCCTTTTGTTCGGAACGTGATTGTGCTGAAAGGTGGTATGGGAGATAAAGAAAGGCGTTCGATTTCAGCAGAACTGGCGGGTATCTCCGATGAAGATCAGAGAATTATAGTAGCAACCGGCCGGTATCTGGGTGAGGGGTTCGATGATGCCAGACTTGACACCCTGTTTTTGACCCTCCCGGTTTCCTGGCGTGGGATATTAACCCAGTATGCGGGGCGTCTCCACAGGATACACCAGGCCAAAAAGGAAGTGATAATATATGACTACGCAGACCTTGATGTTCCAATGCTGTCCAGGATGTTCGAGCGAAGACGTGTAGGGTACAGGGCTATCGGATATGAGATTGATAAATGAAGCAATTGGTCCAAGGCCTACTTCGCAATATCAAAGAAAAAGGTAACCGATTCTTTTCATTAGAGTATCTCCGGACCTTTTCACGATAAGTTTTACGCTTATCGTTAACATTGAACCGGGATAGAATAAAACCAGTCTCGAGCCAATCCTGATGCTTTTTCTTGTAAGGGCTCGCCCAAGAATAACATCACAAAATTGGCGCTCCTGGAGGGTAAACTGTTTTCAAACAATCAGACCCTCATGGGCCGCCTCAAACTGGTGTGCGCCATTTAATTTTAGATATTGAGGCAGTTTCAAAATGTTCAATTTTGTCCAAGGTCAAGGAAGGCGAAAATTTTAACCACAGGAATATGTTGAATATTTCGAGGATTAAAATTTGAGACTGACACAGAGATTGGGCAAAAGGGGGCGTTTTGAAACTGGCTCATTTTATAACCTTTTGATATTTTTGTTTATTAACAACTTTCTGAAAACAGTTTATGCAGGTTTTAGGTTGTATAAAATAAGGCGTAACCACTTTTGAACGTTACCAATTTTTCACAATGCCCAGAAAGCAAGTGGTAGAAAAAGATGAACGTCCAACACCCGCCTGCCTGCATCACAAACGATGGTGGTATAATCATTGTCACCGGGCCGAGACATGAGGACATTCTACAAAAACCACCCAAAGGCATTGCGGGCAGATCGAATAAAAAAACAAACATCAACTTTAGGCACTTTAGTTCACTTTAGGCATTTTAGGCACTTCTCCGGTTTATCCAAGTTAGGAATACGGCTCTCAATAATCATAATTCCAGTTAAAGCCCAGCCCAGCGCCCGACTTGGTGCCGGCTTTGCTCTCAACCATAAAATTGGGGGTAATATTGACCTCCACAATCACATCCTGCTTGGCATCCGTAAGATCCTGTTCAATCCCCACATAGACCCGGTCAGTGACATATTTCCCAAGGGTGATGCTGGGTCCGTTGCTGTCATCGCTGTCATCGCCATTGTTTCTGCCGTCCTGGTCGCCGCCGCTGAAACCCAGGCGATCCAGCCCCAGAAGATCTCGCGTTTTGCCGATCACGTCCGGCCCATAACCTCCTGCCAGCTCGTTCACAGAATAGGCCAGTTGAAGGGCCTGAAAGGTGTTCAACTTGGCCACCGATTGCCCGAAAAGGATTTGCGCCATGATCTCATCCTGTGGCAGCGGCGGCTGGGAAGACAGCTTCAGTTTAAAGGCATCAGCCGGTCCGGAAATATCCATCCTGGCGGTAATCTCCCCGGCGTTCACCCGGGTGTTGATGTTCAGGAAAGGCACGGGGGGCGTGGCGCCGTCAAAAGCGATTTGTCCGCTTATGATGTTGAAGGTTCGGGAAAGGCATTGAAAGGTGCCCCGAACAACATTCAAATTTCCTCGAACCACAGGGTTGTCGGCGGGTCCCTGAACTTTCAGCCGACCCTTAAATTCCGCATCCAGGCCTCGCCCCCGAACAAAAATTTTGTCGGAAATATTGACGCCCAGGTCCATTTGAATCATGGTGGCGCCGCCTCCCGATTTCTCATTTTCCGGCGAAGCCGCGGCGGGATCATTGATGGTTTTAACGGGAATGACCGTTAAGTCCGGCGGAAAGCGTTTCGGGATACTGATTTCCGCACGGTCCAGATTGATTTCCCCGGTCAGATCCATCCGGTCCTTGCTCCCTTTGACATATAGATTTCCGCCGGCGGTCACAGTCAGGGTTTCCTTTCTCAGCAGGGTGGCCTGTTTTATGGTCAATGCGATTTCCGTCTGGAAAGGGGGATCAACCTCGGTCCGGCCCCTGAGGGTGATAGTCCCTGATCCCCCATCGGTGGCCGTCAAATCGGTCAGCCTCAGAGCTCTTCCTTCGGCACTCAAACGTCCCTGAATACGATCCAGGATCATCCCTAATTCCACATTTTCATAACGGCCGTCGCTTAAGGTCACTCCACCGTTCAAATCCCATTTTTCCAGTGACCCCCCTACCCCCAAGTCCACTTCCACCCTGCCCCGCAGGCGCTGACCCTCCATGGCGGGCAAAGTCTCAAGCACAACCAGATCAAATTTTCCCTGAAGTTTTCCATCCAGCTTGCCGCTCTTGTCTACGTCAAAGGCGAAAGGCTTGAGGGAAATATGTGCCGGGATGCTGCCGCTGGCCGTAAAAGGCGTCTTACCCAGACCCGACAGTTCCAGATCAGCCAAAAAGCGGTCGCCGTCCCGTTTGGAATGGAGTTTCAGATTCATGAGCAGAGGTTTGGTTTTGTCTCGGCCCATGACTTTGTATTCCTGGATATGCACGGCAACATTCACGCCCGGATCCGCCAGGGGGCCGGAAAGATCCAGGCGGACCTCGGCTCTGCCGCTCAAATCCTGCCCCACAAATGGTTCCAGAAGGGACAACGGCAAATCGGTAATACGAGCTGAGGCCTCTACAGTTTTCCGTTCCAGTTTGCCTTTCGCCTGAAGTTGCCCCTTATCCGTTTGCAATTCAAGGTTGTCCAGAGCGATCCGACCGTCTCCCAGGGTCAGGGTAGCGGGTTTCCCTAAGGTAATTTTCAGATCTTCATAATCTGCTTTGAGTGCGTCCAATCGAAACTGCCAAAGATCCGCGCGCTTCACAAATATTTTTGTGCTAAGAAAGAGGGCCGCCTCAGTAGCTGTTTTGGTCAGTCCTTTGGTTTCAAGGGTTACCTCTGCGCCCGCCAGGGCACCGGTTGCCCCCAATTTGAGCGTTTCCAGTCGCGTGATGCCCATGGAGACCTTCGCCGCTTTCAGGCTTGCCCGCCCCCGCATGGTTTCAATATCATCAACCCGGGCCTTAACATGAAGGCTGGAAACCTCATAGTCCTCATATCTCAGCCCTTTGAATTCAGCATCCAGTGCAATGGGCGTCTGCCTCACCTCTAACGGACGACGGACCCCTGGCCTCTGACCTCTGTCCTCTGTCCTCTGTCCTCTGTCCTCTGTCATCTTTCCACCCGGTTCGCCCGCCTCTATCCGGAAACGGCCTGTCCCACGAGCATCCACACCGGCCAGGCCCTGAAGAATATCCATGGAGGTTATCTTACCCTCAACTGTGCCGGAAAAATGGTTGGGTCCAGGGGTCAGGGAAACAGATGCCCGCAGATCAATACCCGGAAGGTGGGCCCGGGCCTTTCTGAGGACAAAGGTTTTTCCCGACCACGCAAAATCAGTATCCACTTTCAGGGGCTGACCCATGAACGCCCCCTCCACCCGGATTGAGCCGGCGGTTTTTTGAGGCAGTCCATTGGCTTCTAATTGCACTTTCACTCCCTTAACATCAAGGGCTTTGAGTTGAATGTTCTGAGAGGATAGATTCACTTGAGCGGAGAAATCGTGAAAGCCACCCGAAATTTTTCCCCGGCTTTCTACATTGCCCACAGGCAGATTCTCCCCGGCGGACAGGGGGTTTCCGGTAAGGTTCAGGGACATGTCATAGGCCACATCAAAGGCGCTTTTTGACAGGTTCAACCAGCCATCCGCATTCAGTTCGGCATGCTCCCCTTTCAGATGAACACCTTTTAGGGTCACAACCCGGTCCATCATAGCGGCGCGCGCGGCAAGGGTCAGGTTCGGCCCTATGAGGCACGACGCCTCAGGCGGCAGACCGCTGATTTGGGATATAGCCATATTTAGATTAGCCTTGACCGGGTTTTTCCCTTTCGCCTCTGCATGACCGCGCATCTCCAATCGACCATCGATGGGCGACGCCTGGGAAGGAAGGAAGGGAGCAATACGATCCACATGCACCTGAAAATCCGCGGAAAAACGCCCCCGAGCCGCATCCACATCGGCATCTTCGAGACGGACACTTATGCCCGGCATGGCCATCAGAAGATCCTTCACCCGCCATACCAAAAAATCGGGGCTTTGGGCCTGAATGTCCACCTTGAGTGGTCCCCTAAGGTCCGGAGCTTGCGGCAGACGGACTTCCCGTGTCTTCAAGCCCACAACACTATTTTTCAACCCGCTGAAACCCTGTTCAAACCCGGCCCTGATCTCAAGGGTTATCTCTTTAAGACTTGCCCCCTGAGCCATGAGATTGCCGGCCGTGGCAGTCACCGTAACATCCGGCTGCATAAAAGGACCCTTGGCCGTGATCCGAACGGGTCCCAAATCTTCGACCGAGACCCAGGTCCCCCTCAAAAAAGGTTCAATATTCACACCGGAAATCAATCCCCGCACATCCATGCGCTCTTTTTCGATGTCGGCATTTCCTTCGAGCGAAATGGAATTGGCCCCATTCCTGATCATGAATCTCTTCAGATCAAGCACATTTTGCGGCGAAAGGGTGGCCCGGCAGGTCAAATTTAGTGACAGGGAGTCCATAGCCTGAGCAACCTCGCT
Source organism: Thermodesulfobacteriota bacterium (assembly GCA_034660135.1). GTDB lineage: Bacteria > Desulfobacterota > DSM-4660 > Desulfatiglandales > Desulfatiglandaceae > JAYEIR01. The sequence continues at coordinate 37,495 of JAYEIR010000118.1, read as the reverse complement.
GGGCACAACCCGACTTTCAGCCTTGATTTGACCGTCCATTTGCAGATCCATGGCGCCATCAAGTTCCACCCCATAGCGAAAGCGAAGCTCGGCTTTGCCGTAGCCGCCCATGTTCAGGTTCAGGCAACCCTTCACCCCAGAAAGGGGACCGTCGGCTTTCAGGATAAGTTCGATGCCCTGAAGGTCTTTAAGCCCCGCGAGTCCGGCTACCAAACCGCCTTTGGATTCATGATAGTCCAAATCCGCGGTCACGTGCTCACGTGCCATATCATAGGCAACTATCAGGTGAAACGCGTCATCCCCGTGGTTGAGATCCGTTAAAGACGCCTCCGCGTTGACCCTACTGCCGGCGGTTTTCACTTCGGATTGAAGGCTGAAAGCCATTGATTTCCCCGCTACCGCTTTCCCTAATTCAATCCGCTTGAGCTGAATTTCCTGAACCATGATATGGGGTAGTGAGAGATTACCGCTTTTTGCGGGCGGTTTTTCTTTTTTCGAATCCGGTTTGGCGGGTTCGGGTAGACGAGAGAGCAAAAGCCATTTCATTCGAAGCCATTCCACTTGAACAGAGCCGGCAAGCAAATCCCACGCTTTCATCGAAAAATCGAACTTTTCCCCCTCAAGCCAGGGGCCCTTCGCATCCGATATGGTCACCTGGTCCACGGTAATGGTAAAAGGGAGCAGCCCATCAAGCCCTCGAAGCGTTACCCGATAATCGTCCGTGTTCGCTGTCACGGAGGATACGAGATTCATCAGATAATTCTTGGCCCAGCGGGTCTGAAGACCGGCCCAGATCAACCCAAGGGAAAGGATGAGGCCTGATAGCATAAACAGGGTCCAACGAAACAACCGCAGCCACAACGGACGCCTTGCTTTACTGACTGTTTTTTTAGCTATTTTTGACATTATTTGAGAGATTAGCTGTTAGCCTTTATCTGTCAGGGGATTTCGGAATACGGGGAACTGAAAGGAGCTTTGAGCTTCACAAATCCGCAATCCGCAATCAAAATGATTGTCCTATACTGACATAAATTTGATAATCACTGTCAACACCCTCGCGTTTGTTGAGAGGAACTGCCACATCTAACCGAATGGGCCCGATGGCGGTGTAATACCGAAGCCCCAGGCCCGCTCCATAAAGCACTTCCTGTTGACTGAAATCGGGAACCGTGTTTAGAAAGGCTGTTCCACCATCCACAAAGGGAACCACGCCAATGGACTCGGTGACCTTAAAGCGAAGTTCCAGGGATCCGGTGAGCATGGAAAGACCACCGAGAGGGGTATTTCCCTGCAATGGCCCGGCCATTTGATATCCATATCCTCGAACAGAACCGCCGCCCCCCGGATAGAACCGAAGATCCGCCGGCATATTATCGTGACTTATGCCGAAAATTTGGCCGAATGTGGCGCGAAACGCCACCACTACCCAGTCACCACTATTAAAATTATAATAGGTGCTCCCTCCAAAGACATAGCGAAAAAAGCGGGTATCCCGCTCGTCTATATCCTGATAGGGGGCCATGGCCAGGGAAAGATGAAACCCCTTAACCGGATTCAGAATATTTTTGCGTGCGTCCAGATCAGCGAGGAGGGGCACATAGAGCAATTTGCAGGTATTACGTTCACTATTGGCGTTCTCCTTGACCCGGGCCAAATGAAAACCCAGACCCCCGCCCGCACGGAAGGTTTTGGTGAATTGTTGACGTAAAATGGCCGATATATCCCCGGATATGGCATCATAGGCATCGGTGGTTTCATCGTTGAGCGCAATCTGGGAAATGAACGTATTGTCCCGGTTCAAAAATATGGGTTTATCAAAACGAAGGGCCGCGGTTCTTGTTTCTTTGTTCAATATGGCGCTGGCGGTCAGCTTTTCGGCCATACCGAAAAGATTGCGGTGGGCCCAGCTTCCGTTAAAACCGGGGCCATAATCCGTGGTGTACTCCAGCCCGAGACGCACGGTACGGGGAGCGCGTTCTTTCAGTTCAACAGTCATGGGTAGTCGGCCTTCGGCATCCACTTTGTCCGGATTTTGAAACTCAACAACGCCGAACAGGTTGGTATTAAAAAGCCTTTGACGTGCCTCTTTGATCATACGAATGTCATAGGGTTCCCCCTCTTTCCAGGGGATTAATTCATAAACATATCGGGGCTCAAGACGGTCAAGACCTGTCACCCGGGTGGTTCCAAAACGCGCGTAGGGTCCCGGCTTCACCTGGAACGAAACATCCACACGGTTTGTTGCGAAATCAGCGATCACCTCGCGATGGACGATCTTCGGAAAAGGATAGCCGTTGCTTTTATAGCGGGTCAGTATGAACTTGCCCGCTTCCACAACCTTTCGCGCGGAATAGGGTGCGTTATCGGTAATGCCGGCCTCAGCCGGCATGGGAGGGGTAAGTGTCCCTGCGGGTACGTCTTCGGCCAAACCAATGGATGGCTGCAAGAAGGTGAACCTCTGTCCGGGCTCAATCTCGAACCGCACGGTCACGGGCTTTACCAGTGGAGTGCCGGAATGAGGCGCCGCTTCAATATCGTCATCTCGATGAGTCTCGAAACCTTTTTCGGCAGGAACAATAGCGAGATCCACTTTTCCCCGGAAAAAGCCAAAGGATCGCAAGACCTTTTGCATCGCCGGAAGATCACCCTCGGCGCGCCGCTTCAATAAAGCCAGGGACTTAGGGGGGGCATCCTTCTTTTGGACGACCCGAGACACCTCCCGCAGGAGTTTCTTGACTTCGGCAGGCACTGCAGTGACGCCCAGTATCTCTACGACGTAAGGCACGTCACCTGATGTTTGTTCTGCCATGGAGTGCAATGGCAACAGCAACACCATCAAGGTCAAAATCGCCCAAATGCAGCTCGGGACACAGGAATTGTGAGGTATGCGAATCAAAATCATAATTGAATTTATCTGCCCCGGGAAGACACCTCTGATAATCAATTAAAGATGCATGGGCCAGGCAGAGGCCGCCGTCAAGGTCCAGACGTGTTTAACGCGAGACTTTTTCCATCAGGCTGGTGAGTTCATATCTTTTTATAGAATCAAAGCATTTTCAGTCACTCAACATGGGCTACTCCTTGAATCGGTACCCAACACCCCGGACTGTCTCAACATACCTGCCTGCAAGGCCCAGCTTCTTCCTAAGGCCGGCGATCTGGACGTCTACCGAACGATCGGTTACAAAATAGTCGTTTCCTTGAACGGCATCGACAATCTGGGAACGAGTAAATACCCATCCCGGTCTTCGTGCCAGGAAATCCAGAACACCGAATTCCGTGAAGGTCAGGTTGATCTTTTTCCCGTCCAGGAGCACCTCGTGGCGCCCTGGATGGATCACCAGATCATGGATCTTCAAGGCCGCGGATTCCTCGGGCATCTCCCTCACTTTTCTGCGGAGCACCGCCCTGATTCTTGCAACCAAGATCCTGGGACTAAACGGTTTGGTGATATAGTCGTCGGCCCCAAGTTCCAAACCGGTCACAACATCAGATTCCGCTCCCTTGGCCGTTAACATTACTATGGGGATTCCGCTGGTCTCTGAATGGCTCCTCAGAGCCCTTGCCACATCCAGGCCATCTATGCCGGGAAGCATAAGGTCCAACACAATTAGATCCGGCAGCTCTCTCCGTGTGATTTCAATGGCCTTCTCGCCTGACGTGGTTGAGAGAACATGATACCCCTCTCTTGCGAGGTTGAATCTCACCAATTCCAGGATGTCTTCTTCATCATCAACAACAAGGATACGTTCTTTGGGCATGATACTTCTTCTCTGTTTTCTTCAAAAACACCGGCAACTCATTTTTTGCCGGGATTACAATTTGTCTGTCCCACGATTTCAACATCATCTACCGGAGGATGTATAGATATCCGTAAGCATTCACAGGACGTGGCTTTATCAGTTATACAGTAGAGGCAGTTTCAAAATGTTCAATTTTGGTCAAGGTCAAGGAAGGCGAAAATTTTAACCACAGGAATATGTTGAATATTTCGAGGATTAAGATTTAAGCCTGACGCAGAGATTGGGCCAAAAGGGGGCGTTTTGAAATTGCCTCAGTAAAATGATAATAGCATTCCGGCAGGTTTGTGTAAAGTTGTCGTTTGTCCAGAGAGAAGAACCGGGGGTTTGAATAGGGACTGAGTGCTATGTGTACACTTTTCCGGCACGCATCCCGGCTGTTTCAATTCAGGATGCGTACCAAAACAAGCTGCTACCACTTAAACTTCAGGTCTACCTGTACCAAATTCTCCGGTTCTGATGTGAGGCCCGGAGCGTAATCGATTTTTTCAGTATAATAGTAATCGATTGCGAAGTCTACATGTTTTGCCAATCCAAGTTTGAACGCGACCTCGTGTCCTTTTGCATTGGTTTTTCCGCCGTAGAAATCACTGTCAGGGAGAAAGTCCGGCCATGCATCTTTCTCAAGCTTTCTGTAATTGTAACTCATTTCCCAGTCAGGGAATTTTTTGACTTTGTGTCCGAACTTGACACCGGCCAACCACCCTTTTTCATTGTCGTCTGCATCCGATTTGACAAATTGTCCGAAAAAGATCAACCTCGGCACCGGACCTCCGAACTTAAAGCCGAATTCCCCTCCAATGGCAAGAGCTGAATAGTCGTAGATGAGATTGCCATTGATATCTGTTGTGTTGGTGCCCGAGCTATATTTGAAATTGGTCCCATCAACATTCGTGTTTAAGTACCAGGACCCCGCCACCTTAAACCAAAAACTTTTGTTGATGTTCATCTTTATACCTGGCTGGAGTACAAACATGTAAGGATCACTTTTATCATCGGCTTTATATTCATCCAAGATGAAAAGTGCCGGCGTGACAAAAAAGTAGTCACTATCGTTCCAGTGATACTTGACCGGGGTCGCCACACCCTGAGGCCGGATATCGCTGTCCCACATGAGGTCTTTAACCCTGTAAAGGGGATTCTTCATCTGTCCACCCACGAGTTTCAACCATTTAAACGGCTTATACTGGGCATAGGCATAGTCGATCCGTGCGTCGGGTGTCTCAAAATCATTGGCGAATGTCTGGTTGGTAGATCGAGGATCACCGCTCCCCGATGCCAAACCGAAGCCCACCTGACAATCCTCGGTAACATCTGCTATGGCCCCAAAACGCCACCTGTATCGACCTCTTTTGCGGTCTGTCTTTTCGCCACTGTCCGTTTTCTTGTCCTGGTATTGATAACGAAGTCGGAAGTCACCTTTCAGTTTAATTTTATCAACCCACTTTGGCAGTTTAGCCAAATTGGATTTTGCCTCCTCCTTTGCCGTCTTTGTTGCAGTTTCCCTGGCAACCTCGGTTGCGACTTCCCTGACAGTTGCTTCCTGTCTGTTTCCTTCCTCCTGCATCTCTTTCAGTAGTTTGCCGGCTTCAGGGTGGGTGAGTATCCCCTTTTCAACCAGTTTGTTAATCAAGACATCCATTTCTGCAGCATATGTGGGTGCCATGCCGAACTGGACGAGCAGAATCCCCAATATACACAAGATAAATGCAACTTTTTTCATATCCTTTTCAACTCCTTTCAACCAATTTTCATATTGAAACATGATATAGTCTTTCCTCTTCCCTCCTAAATATTCCCTCCTAAATATTCTTGCCTCACCTCCTCCCCAAGAGAATATTGATTCTTAATGGCATTTATTATTGGTTCTCTTTGTTAGTATAGTATTAGGACAGGGTTAGGTTTTGATGGGAAAGGAGATTGAGTTAAGTGGAGTTTTAGAAAATGATCAGAAACGGGGGCTTATACCTTTACATGAAGGAGAGCGGAATTGTTTCCTCGTCTTGGTATCCATCATGATCAGATCACGAACGGGATAAGCGCTGAACAACCTTCGTCTATAAGACGAGGGGTTCTATGTCAGGTTGATTGGACAAGAGTGATTGACATTAATCATTATGATCACAGATCAAGGTATGATCCCGCATAACAGTTCTATCGCTTTCGCCGGAAACTGTTTCACAATCCGGAATCGGCAAAGACATCGCTGAAAATTCGCTCAATACGTTCCGTTTCCCGTGCCGTGAGCTCAGCGAACTCACCCTCACGTGCACGATTTGACAGGCGACCCTTATTCTGCCTCAGAAAGCGGAAAAGAAGATCTACGATGCGATCGGGCATATCCACAATGTTCCCCACACGTTCACGAAACTCATCATACCGCCTGAGGAATTCCGTTTCACCTGGCAGGTCTTCCTCTATGGTCTTTCGCACGCAGGCGTAAAGGAATTCGGCATGCGGTGTTGCGTCAAAGAAACGGTAAAAGTCGGCTGTGTTGTTCAGGACATTGACGTTTCCATCCTCAGTAGGCTTCCACTTGATCACCGGCAAAAGCCGCCGCGAATAGTCCTCCAGAATGCGGCGGTATGCGTCGATTCGCTCTAAAATGGCGGCCGACACCGGGAACACCACGCCGGGAGGGTTTATCCCTCTTTGGGCAAGAACATGATGGATGAGGTAGCGGTGAATGCGGCCATTCCCGTCCTCAAAAGGATGGATGTAAATGAAACCGAAGGCCAAGACCGCAGCAGCCAGGACAGCGTCGAGCTTTTGCGACGGTCCCCGGTCAAAGGCAACCATGCCATCGATGAGAGAAGCAAGATCGTCCGGCCGCCCGCTGATATGGCCGGGCAACGGCATGCGTGTCTGGCGATCATGTTCTCCCACAAATCCTCCTTCCTGCCGAAGCCCTAAACGCACAAAGCGGGCATCGCCAATAACAATTCTTTGCAACCGTAACAGCTCTTCCAGGTCGATCGGCCGGCGGCCTGCCTCCCCGATGGCTTGGCCCCATCGTTGTATGCGGTCATGCGGCGCACGTTCGCCTTCAATGGCGTAACTCGATTTTGAGTCCTTTAGGAGCAGGAATGCTGCCGCACGCGCCAACAAGTCTCGGGGTACATTGGCCACTACGGCCCGTGCCCGTGCAGGGAAATCCATTTCGATGAATTCATCGAGTCTTTTCGTGCGGAAGATCAAGGGACAGAATGCCGGTGTGCCCGGAAGGTTGTTCCTTACGCGGTGGCGAGGGGAGTTCTCCCCCTCGATCGCCCATTGTTTGTTGGGATCGACAGCAGGCACATATGTTCCTTTCCCGGCATCAGGCAAATCTAATTGCTCACCCGTAAGCCACTCATAGAGGAACCAGATGCGTCGTGCATAACGGCCCGTGGGTTTGGTGCGCACCAGGGCTGCTATTTCGCCGGGTCCAGCCGCAGCAAAGAGACGCTTGAGCACAACAAGGTCCAGTCCCTCGTATTTGAGGGCAAAGGTAAGGTGGCCTTCTACGCTCCCCTTCGGCGCATGGCGTGGCGTCAGGATGCGCCACCCCGCATCCTCGTAGACCTTGTGACGTTCTCCTGTGGCAGAGAGGATGCGCGGCAACGGAACCGACAAATTATAGGAGCCAATCAGGGCCGAATATCCGGCCGGCGTTGCCCTTTCAGGCAGACGCCTTTCATGAAAAACCGTGACTGCCCCTGAAAAACGATGCTGAGTTTCCGAGTCCATGAAAAACGATGTCTTTCCTTGAAGTTCAATCCAAATATGCCATGATCCTAAATGATTATATATCATGAAAAAGCATAACGCAAGGGGCTATTGCATGAAAAACAATAAGCCAATCCTGGGATCAAATAGGGAGCATTGCGTGACGTCCAGGTAATCGAAGCCGGAGCAGCAGCATATTTGAATTCAACTGCCCTGTTTTTTAAAGGATTAGTTCTCTGGGAACTTGCAAAAGAAATTGTTAAGTTGTATTTATCATTCTACGATTCGATTTCGGAAGAGCGAAGCATAACCGGGATTGGATTTGCTTGAGGTTGACCTGTTTGAAATGTAATAGCTCAAAAAACAGGTGCACTATAAAAGGCTCACGCCTAAATTCCTTTTTGGAATTCACCCAATGGTTTTATCCCGCTTTATTGAGCAAATACGTTTGGAACATGAAAACAGACATCAAATCCATGGACACAAATGAAATTGAGGACTGGGCCGCCAGCCTTGGACTCAAGGCATTTCAAGGCCGCCAGATACGTCACTGGCTCTTTGGAAAGCTGTCAAGTTCCTTCGAAGACATGACCGATCTGACCAAACCCATTCGTTCGCTCCTGACAGAAAAGGCGAACATTGCCCCCCTCCACAATGTAAAGACCCTGACATCAACAGATGGTACCCAGAAATACCTCTTCGAACTCTATGATGGAAATCTAATTGAATCTGTCCTTATCCCGGAAAGGGACCATTTCACCATTTGCATCTCATCACAGGCAGGTTGCGCCATGGGTTGCAGTTTTTGCCTGACAGCAAGGCACGGGCTCAAGAGAGACCTGAGGCCTTCTGAAATCATTGAACAGGTCATACAGGTAAGACGAGCCATGGATAACCCGGATCATCTCACAAACATTGTCCTCATGGGAATGGGCGAACCCCTTGCCAATTATGACGCGGTTATGAAAGCCACCCATACTCTAATCAGTGAACACGGGATGAATTTCTCACACCGAAAGGTAACGCTTTCCACTTGCGGACTGGTCCCAATGATAAAAAAAATGGGTAAGGACATAAACGTCCACCTGGCCGTGTCCTTGAATGCCGCTGATGATAAAACCCGAAGCTTTCTTATGCCCGTGAACCGCAAATATCCCCTCGACAGCCTGATCTCCGCGTGCAAGGAGTTCCCGCTTCCCAACAGGCGGATGATTACCTTTGAATACATCCTTATAAAGGGCATTAATGACCGGGACCAGGATGCACAAAGCCTTTGCACCCTCCTGAAAGAAATCAGAGCAAAGATCAACCTGATTCCCTTGAATCCATTCCCTGGATCTGATATGACACCACCATCCAGGCAAAGGATCCTGGAATTCCAGCAGATTCTCGTGAAAAACCATTTCACCGCGATTATCAGGAAAAGCAAAGGCAGCGATATCCTGGCGGCCTGCGGCCAGTTAAGAGGCAAATTTGAAGGAGAAATGGACTGATTTTTGCTTGCCCTAATTTCATATTATGTGTTAGTTTATAGGATTAAAGTTCGGAAAAGAACTTCATGTTAATCAAAAATCTGAACAGCAAATGGGGCCTCAACCTCTGCGCATTTGCCCCTATGAACCTCAGCAGTTACGGCTTATTTATAGAAAGGCTCACATACCATGATTGAATTGGATTTTTCTAAAGGAAACGGCCTGTTACCCGCTATTGTCCAGGACTATTCATCCGGCAAGGTCTTAATGCTGGCCTATATCAATCAGGCATCATGGGAAAAGACCCTCCAGACCGGAGAGGCCCACTACTGGAGCAGATCACGCCAGGAACTCTGGCATAAGGGCGGGACATCAGGCAATGTGCAAAGGGTCATGGAAATCTATGCAGACTGCGACAACGACACAGTAGTATTCAAGGTGGAACAGATAGGCGGTGCAGCATGCCACCTCGGGTATGAATCCTGCTTTCATAAAAAGGTGGACCCAGACGGTAATTATGTCATTGTGGGTGAAAAAATATTTGATCCTGAAAAGGTATACAAAAAATGAAAAAACTCAAATTCGGAATTCCTAAAGGGAGCCTGCAAAACGCAACCATAAATCTGTTTGAAAAATCCGGGTGGAAGATAACGACAAATTCGCGGAGCTATTTTCCGGATATTAATGACCAGGAGATGGTGTGCAATCTCTGCCGTGCCCAGGAGATGTCCCGGTATGTTGAAAATGGAACCCTTGACGCGGGCCTGACCGGCAAAGACTGGATCGAGGAGAACGAATCCGACGTGGTGGTAGTGGATGACCTGGTATATTCCAAGACAAGTCAGAAACAGGCACGGTGGGTCCTGGCAGTACCGGGTGATTCCAAGATAAGGCGTCTTGAAGATCTTGAGGGCAAAAAGATCTCTACGGAACTGGTGAACTTTACAGAAAAATTTTTCAGGGAAAAAAATATCAATGTTGATGTCGAATTTTCGTGGGGAGCAACCGAGGCAAAGGTGGTCTCCGGCCTGGCAGACGCAATTGTGGAAGTTACCGAAACCGGCAGCACCATCAAGGCCCACGGCCTGAAGATAATTCACGAATTGATGAGAACTAATACACAGTTAATCGCCAATCACGAATCCTACAAAGACCCATGGAAAAAGGCCAAAATCCAGCAGATAATTCTGCTCCTTAAGGGAGCACTCAGGGCGGAAAATATGGTGGGCCTGAAAATGAATGTCCCACAGGAACGTATGAACCATGTGATGAAGATCCTGCCAAGCTTAAACGCTCCAACCGTGGCAGGTTTGCACAACTGTGACTGGCTCTCAGTGGAGGTAATTGTCGAGGAAAAAACAGTACGGGACTTGATCCATAAACTTATGGGCGCCGGGGCTCAAGGAATCATAGAATATTCCTTGAACAAGGTGATTTAGTTCGAGCCTATGCCATGAATATTGTAAGCAAGAGAGCCCGGGAAATTCCCCCGTTTATAGTGATGGATGTGCTTGAAAGAGCTCATGAACTCCAGAGAAAGGGTCATGACATCATCCACCTCGAGATCGGTGAGCCTGATTTCCCCACACCGGAATGTATACGTGAAGCAGGGGTAGAGGCCATCCGGCGGGGCGAGACCCATTACACACACAGTCTTGGGATCATTGAACTCAGGGAAGCCATCTGTGACCACTACCTTTCAAAGTACAGAGTCAACATAACCCCGGATCAGGTAATAGTTACTTCCGGCACGTCTCCAGCCATGCTTATGACTTTTTCGGCCGTCCTGGAGCAAGGGGATGAAATTATCATCTCCAACCCTCACTATCCCTGTTACCCTAATTTTGTGAACTTCCTGGGGGCAAAACCGGTCTTCATAAATGTGTACGAAGAAGATGGTTTTCAACTGAGACCTGAGGAGATTGACAAGAAAATCGGCCCAAGGACCAGGGCCATTATGATAAACTCCCCTTCGAATCCAACCGGGAACCTCCTCTCAAGCGGGCGAATGGAGAAGATTGCAGAATCCGGTCCCCTGATAATATCGGACGAGATCTATCATGGCCTGGTTTACGGGGAAAAGGAGCATTCGATTCTTGAATTCACTAATAATGCGTTTGTCCTGAATGGTTTTTCCAAGCTTTATGCAATGACAGGCTGGCGCCTGGGCTATCTCATTGCCCCGTTGGAATTCGTGCGCCCTTTGCAAAAGATGCAGCAGAACTTCTTTATATCTGCGGGCAGCGTCTCTCAATGGGCAGGTCTTGTTGCTCTTACAAAGGCCCAGGCCGATGTAGAACAAATGAAAAAAATATATGACGAGCGGCGAAGGTTTATGATCCACAGGGTCAGAGAACTTGGATTCGGCCTTGCGGTGGAACCTGAAGGAGCTTTCTACATGTTGGTTAATGCCAGTCACCTCGGCACCAGCTCCTATGATCTGGCCTTTGAAATCCTGGAAAAGGCAGGTGTCGGTGTCACTCCCGGAGTCGATTTCGGAAAAAACGCAGAAGGATATCTCAGGCTATCTTATGCCAATTCCCTTGAGAACATAAAAGATGGGTTAAACAGGCTTGAGCATTTCATTCATGGGCAATAGATGGATGCATCGTTTCTCATAAGCGCTTTTCGTGAACACCAGTACCCCCCTCCTGACAGGCCGGAAATTGCATTTGCAGGCAGATCCAATGTGGGGAAATCTTCCTTCATAAATATCCTCGTCAACAGAAAGGGCCTTGCCAAGACAAGTTCCAGGCCCGGAAGGACACAGTCCATCAACTTTTTCGGGGTAAACGACTTATTATACCTGGTCGATCTGCCCGGTTACGGTTTTGCCCGGGTTCCCATTCAGGTCAAGAAATCCTGGCAGCATATGGTGGAGACCTATCTTCTTAAACGGCCAAACCTGAGAGCGGTAGTAGTAATACTCGACATAAGGAGGGACCCGGCTTCAGGGGATGCAGACCTTCTTGAATGGCTTAGACAATATCAAATAGATGCCATCATTGTGCTTACCAAGGCAGATAAGATCTCACGCCAGCAGGCCCGGAGCCGGGCCGGCCTGATTGAACGTCAGTTAGGCAAGAATTCCACTGCCGGTTTGACCGTGTTTTCTGCAAAAACAAGGCAGGGGAAACAGGAAATATGGCAGATGATCAAGCAGGTTACGGGTTGTGATTTGCAGGTTCAAGCATAAGATTTTTCAACCCGCAAGTCCTGATACGCCAAGTCAGTGTGACTTGTCCCTATCAAGCCCGTAGACTTTCATTTTCTTGTGGAGGTTGCTGCGTTCAACCCCAATGGCCTGCGCTGCCCGGGAAATGTTCCCGCCAAACTCCTTGAGCTTGCCTTCAATAAAAGCCTTTTCGAATTGATTCTTGGCCTCTCTTAGGGAGTCCTCTGCAAAAGCGGGTTTGAATCCCTCCTCAATACCGGAAAAACAGTTGAATGGTGGTGGGATATTATTGGACGTAAGGACTTTATCAGGGACCATGATCATAAGCCTTTCCACAAGGTTCTTGAGCTCGCGGATATTTCCCGGCCAGTTATATCCTTGTAGTATCTTGACGGCCTCTTCAGAAAACTCCTTCGGCTCCATATTCGCGCTTCGGGATAATCCCTCTGCAAACTCACGTACCAATTCTGGAATGTCCTCGATACGTTCTCTTAGTGGAGCTACACTAATAGGAATTACATTGAGTCGAAAAAAGAGATCTTCCCTGAAAGTGCCTTTCTCGATCTCGGCTTCAAGGTCTTTGTTTGTGGCCGCAATGACCCGAACATCCACTTCTATTGTCCTTGTACCGCCAACACGCTCAAATTTCTGTTCCTGCAAGATCCTGAGGGTCTTTGACTGGGCCTTCAGGCTCATATCGCCGATCTCATCCAGGAAAATAGTCCCTTCATGGGCCTGATCAAACTTGCCCTTTCTCATGGCAGAGGCGCCGGTAAAGGCACCTTTTTCATGCCCGAAGAGCTCACTTTCAATCAGGTCTTCCGGGATTGCCGCACAATTCACCTCAACCATCGGCTTTTGGCTGCGCTTGCTCAATCTGTGTATGGTATTGGCCACAAGCTCTTTCCCGGTTCCGTTCTCCCCTGATATAAGGACCCAGGCATTTGTGGGGGCCACGATTCTCAATTGCTCCTTCAGTTCTCTAACAGATGTGCTATGGCCGGTTATATTATACTTGTTCTTTTCCTTTTCTTTAAACAGACTTATCTCTTCTTCAAGCCTATAGTAATCCAATGCCTTATTTATGGACAAGAGCAATTTATCAAGCGAAAGGGGCTTTTCAACAAAATCATACGCACCCAGTTTCGTAGCCTTCACCGCTGTCTCGATATTGCCATGCCCGGACATCATGACTACTTGAAGATTGGGACAGGTCTCTTTTATCTTCACAAGTGTCTCTATGCCATCTATCCCGGGCATCCATATATCCAAGAGAACCAGATCGGGAATTATCTCCTGGATCATCTCCAACGCCCGCACCCCACTCTCCGCAGAAATAACATCAAATCCCTCGTCCGAAAGGATACCTTCTAAAGACTGAAGGATACTTTGCTCATCATCAACAACTAATATAGTCCTTGCCACAATTACGCCACCTCGTGCCCATCCATAAATGGCAATCTTTCGCAATCTCTGCGTCAGATTCGGATTTTAATCCTCGAAATACTCAAATGTATTCCTGTGGTTAAAATTCTCATCTTTCTTGACCTTGCAAAAACTATCTCATTTCTTGATGGACTCTACTTCATCATTTCCAAAGCAATCCGAGCTGTCCTCTCCGAGGCCCCTCCCCTTCCAAGACTCTCTCTAACAGCGCTTAATCTCTTTTTCATGCTCTCCCTGACCGCATTATTTTCAAGGATCCTCAGGGCCTCATCGGCAAGTCTTTCCGGCACGGCCTTATCTTGGATCAGTTCCCTCACAATTTTCTCTCCGGCCACAAGGTTTACCAGCCCAATGAATGGCACCTTGATAACATTCTTGCCCACCCAGTAAGACACTCGAGATACCCTGTACACAATGACCATAGGAATCCCCATAATGGCCGTTTCAAGTGTGGCCGTACCTGATGTCACTAATGCCACATCACAGCCGTCCATGGCCTCATATACACCATCCTGTGAAACGGTGATATCCACGGATGAGTCGCGGATAAAAGACTGTACAAATCCCGGATCAATGGTATGAGCCAGTGGTAATACACAACGAACGCTGCCATAGCGCCGCCCCAAGATGTCGGCAGCATCAACCATAACGGGGAGTAGATTCCTTATCTCTTCCTTCCGGCTTCCGGGCAACAGCCCAATTACCGGGCATTTGATTCCGGATTCCGGATTTCGGACGTCCCCAGTGCGAGTCGCCTTAAACACGCTGTTATCCCCGTGATGACCTGGAGCCGCTCCGCAATCCAGAACCGGATGCCCCACATAGTCCACCTGCATGCCCCTTTTCTTGTAAAATTCTTCCTCAAAAGGCAGTATAACAGCCATACGGTCAACACGGCGTGCAATTTTTCTTGTTCTCCCTCCACGCCATGCCCAGACCTGCGGGCTAATGTAATACAGCACAGGGACTTGAAAACGTTTCGCTATCCTGGCGATATAAAGGTTGAACTCGGGGTAATCAATAAGGATCAAAAGGTCGGGAGGATTGGTTTTCAACAGTGCTTTGAGTTTTCTTGCAGCCTTTACAATTGTGTGAAGTCTGGATAGGACCTCGGTCACACCCACCACGGCCATTTCAGAAGCTGAAACGAGGATCTTTACCCCGGCCCGTTTCATTTTTTGGCCGCCTATGCCCCAAAAGACAATGCCTGGATCCAGGCATTTCATAGCCTTCACAAGATTCGAGCCGTGTAAATCCGCAGAGGCCTCGCCTGCTACGATGACAACAAACTTGGAATCCCTGAGATCATGTCGATGTCCATTCAATGCGCGTACCTGACCCCTCGAGCCTTAATCAACAGATAGTCTGAAAATTTTTACAGCCTTTCTCGATCTGATCAATAATGGTAAGAGCAACATCAAGAGCCCTTCGTCCATCTCGGCCGGTTACCACCGGTTCAGACCCATTGATAATGGCATTCACAAAAGAAAAAATCTCTTCAGACAGAGGATCACTGTCAGGATAAGTCATCTTATTGGAGGTAATCTGGGGCAAGCGGTTCGAATCATTGACCTCGTTATCCAGGCTGGTCACACTGACTTCCCTCTTGACGCAATCCACAGATATATATGCATCCGGCTGGAACATACGGATCTTTCTTAATGTCTTATTAGACACCCTGCTGGCCGTCAAATTGGCCACCGTCCCATTTTCAAAGGTTATCCTGACATTGGCTATATCTGTTTTTCCTGTAACAACAGACATTCCAACCGCATGAACATCCTGGACCTCTGATGGAACAACGTGAAGAATAATATCCAGATCATGGATCATCAGATCAAGGCATACGTCAACATCTGTTCCTCTTGTGGTAAAGAGGTTCATGCGATGAGACTCAATGAATACGGGTCGATTCACCAGCGATTCCATCTTGACCACCGCAGGATTGAAACGCTCGACATGTCCTACCTGAAGGACCAACTGCCTATTTTCAGCCATAGTTATCAGGGTGTCAGCCTGTTCTAAACTATAGGTAACAGGTTTTTCCACAAGAACATGGACGCCTTTTGACATCATATCCGCTGCAACCTCGAAATGCATCTCCGTTGGAACGGCAATGCTTACCGCATCCACCAGGTCCAGGATATCATGATGCCGAGGATACGCACTTGTATTATATCGCCGGGCGATATCATCCGCCCGGTCCTGATCGATATCCACAACGCCCACAAGATCAACCGTCGGGATATTTTTGTATTTCTGGACATGATATTCCCCAAGGTGTCCCACACCTATAACACCGACTCTCAGACTTTGCTTTTTCACTTTTTCCCTTCCATATAATCTCTACGTCTCATGCGAAACAATGGAAATACCCATTTTGTCTGCGTGCGCTATCATCTCTGCCTTGTCAAACATCAATGTCTTTCCTGCCTCCAGGGCAAGAACCGACGCCTTAACACGGGACATCACTCTTATCGTCTCAAGACCCACAGAAGGGACGTCAAAGCGAAGGTCCTGGTTTGGCTTGATTACCTTGATTACAACGGCCTTTTCCCTTGCCAGCCCCCCACCCCTTAAAATAGTCTGATCCGTGCCATCAATGGCCTCCAAAGCCAGCACGGTTTTTTTTCGGACCACCACGCACTGACCAATATCCAGACGGCCCAACTCCTTGGCAATCTTCCAGCCAAATTCAATATCCGCTTTTTCGGCCTTATCAGGCGCTCTTCTCGTCAGACAACCATGCGGTGCTGTCAATTCCGGCAAATAAGAAATGGAACTGACGATCTCTATTCCCTGGTTGAACAACTCCCTCGCTACAGCCCTTAGGATGTCGTCATCATGAAACACTGCCAGCTTTGATATGAGTGCAATACCTTTCAGATCGGGCATCACATTTTCAAACATCCGTTTTTTTGTGATGGAGCCGGCCATCAGGGCCTTTTGAACCCCCCCTTTTTTGAGTGCCTTTATCAACTGACCCAGTTGTCCCAGCTTTATCCAGGCTATCTCATCAACCTTTTCCGACAATGCCGAATCCGTTTCCCGTTGATGAGCCACAGCTATCACACGGAAACCTCGATTCCTTGCGGCCTCAGCCACCATCAGCGGGAATTGCCCTCCACCTGCAATCAACCCTATAGTTTCTTTCTTTTCAGTCATGCCTGTTGATAGCGATCTTTTTCCAAACCCTGCCGGTTCATTTGATAATCACCTAAGGATTCCCCGTTTCGAATCATCAAGAAATTGCAGGAGCATGTCCAGTTCGGGGGAGGCCTCTATCTCCCTTCTTGCCTGTTTAATGCCCTCACTTAATCTCCCGGCCTTCCTCCATATAATCGTGTACGCCTTTTTCAGGCCGTCGATGGATTCACGTGAAAATCCTGCCCGGCTCAGTCCCCTCCGGTTTATGCCATACAGCCTTGCCCTGGGGCCGGCCGTAATCATGAACGGAGGCACATCCCTGTCAACCCCTGATTTTCCACCAAGAAAAGCATAGGGGCCTATTCGAACGAATTGATGCACCGCCACAAGTCCGCCCAGGATCGCATGGTCTCCTATTCTTATATGGCCACCAAGTGTTGCCACATTGGACATGATTATATGGTCGCCCAGGAAGCAGTCATGGGCGATATGCGCATAAGCCATAATATAATTGTTGTTGCCGATAACCGTCTTCCACTCCTCCTTGGTTGTAGCCCGATTTATTGTCACATACTCCCTGATAATATTATCGTTCCCAATCAAGAGGCGTGTATCCTCGCCTCGATAAGAGATATCCTGTGGCGGATTACCAATGGTTGAAAATGGAGATATCTTGTTTCTTTCCCCGATTTGTGTATGGCCTTCAACAACCACGTGGGCTCCGATGACCGTATCGCGGCCTATGCTGACATTATCTCCTATGCTGCTGAACGGGCCGATCCTTACACCTGAAGCGATTTCAGCCCGTGGACTAACCACTGCTGAAGAATGAATTTCCATCGTCTTCCTCTATTAAAAACAGTTGAGTTATCAAAGTTTACAGGCACCGGAAACAGGAAACGACTTGATCAGTTATTGACCCGGCATCAACTATTGTCTTAACCAATCGTGGCCATAAATTCCGCCTGTGTGACAAGATCCTCTTCCACAAACGCCTTTCCCGCCATCTTCCAGACCCTTGAGCCTGTCCTTAAAGCGTCTAATTCAAACCTGAGTTGATCTCCGGGGACCACAGGCCTGCGGAATTTCACCTTGTCCATAGACATGAAATAGATATGATTTTTGTCTTCCAACCCCTGGATACCGTACATGGACAACCGGGCAAGTATACCCCCTGTCTGGGCCATGCCTTCCGTTATAAGGACACCAGGCATAACCGGATTTCCAGGAAAATGACCCTGAAAAAAATATTCGTTTGCAGACACATTCTTGAAGCCCACCACCCTTTTTCCAAGCTCTATTTCAGTGATCCTGTCAACAAGCAGAAAGGGATGCCTGTGGGGAAGTATTTTTATGATTTCCTGGTAATACAGAGGAAGTTCCATCGATGAAGTTACTCCTTATCATTTTTGCTTTCCAATTAGTTCTTCCAGTTTTTTCTCAAGCTTTCCAAGACGTTCGTTAAACAAAGGCAACCGTGTTATGAGCGCAGAGGTTTTCAACCAGAGGCGGTGAGGCATAGAAGGCGTGCCTGACACTACTTCTCCTGCCGGGATGGACTTGGCAACACCTGCCTGGGATCCGACCATGGCCCTGTCACCGATCTCCACATGATCAGAAATCCCGACCTGCCCTCCTAAAACCACCTCTCGGCCAATATGGACACTTCCGGAGATGCCTGCCTGCGCCACCACAATAGTGTCTTCTCCAATGACCACGTTGTGGGCCACCTGCACCAGGTTGTCGGTCTTGACTCCCCTCTTTATCCATGTCTTGCCGAGGGCAGCCCTGTCAATACAGTTATTGGCTCCTATCTCCACATGGTCATCAATCTGAACAATCCCTAACTGGGGGATCTTCACAGACGCTGAATCATCCCGGACATATCCAAAGCCATCGCTGCCTATGACCGTGCCGGCATGTATGATTACGTCATTACCGATCAGACAGTCCTGCAGAATAGTTACGTTGGGGTAAATCACGGCCCTGTCGCCGATCCGGACCCTGTCGCCTACGAATACTCCCGGGAACAGAATGGCGTGATCACCTATGGCCACATCTTCACCAATATATGCGCCGGGATAGATAGACACATCATTTCCAATGCGCGCACTATCGTGAACACAAACACGTTCACTGGCTCCTGTATACCTCGGCACGGGTTTCGCAAACAGCCTGGCCACTCCGGCATAAGCAAGGCCTGGATTTGAGACAACCACCTGGGGGCCCTTGAACAGATCATTTTCCGCCGGAACTATCACAGCAGAAGCCCGGGATTCCCTCAGGCTCTCCTTGTATCGGCGATTAATAAAAAAAGAAATCTCGCCCGCGACTGCAAAATCCAAGGAATTCGGGCCCGTAATCATCACGTCGCCATTGCCGATGACTTTCCCGCCCACCATTTGGGCTATTTTGTTCAAAGACATTTCCAACTTGCGAATCTCCTTAGTTCTTCCCCTTGTCATAGGCCTTAATCACATCATCCGTGATGTCAACAGTGTCTTCGTAGTAAATGAGGCCCGCAGCATTTGCTTCAAGAAGCATAGTATATCCTTGTTTTTTCCCAATTTCCGCCACCACCTTCTGAATTTCTCTTCTGAAATTCTTCATGGCCTCGAACTCCACATATTTCATCTCATTACCGTATTCCTCATAAATATATTTGTAGTAACGCGTCTTTTTCTCGAGCTCCCTCTCCTTATCTTCCTTTGCATCAAGACTCAACATCAAGCTCTGCTTCTGCAACTCTTGCTCTATCTTCATTACCTGATTTTTTTCCTCATCCAATTTCTTCTGCAGAACTTCAAACTTTACCCTCAACTTATCCTTGATCTTCTGAAATGACCTGGATTTCTGCTGGAGCTTCTGTATGTCCAGGACACCTATCTTAAAACCGCCCGCCCCAAGGGCCTCATTGTGAAAGCAAAACAAAAAAATAATCCCTGCAAACAAGCACAAAAAGCGTTTCATATTTTCCTCCTAAGTCTAATTGATTCACATGTTATTTACAGCAGCACAGTTATCCAGACATGGCTTGACACATGTATTTTACGAAACCGTCAAACCTCAGTCTTAAAAAGTTCCGCCAATTGAAAACTCCCATTTACCTCCTGCTTCACCCGGCCTTTGGTCCAGATTTTTCCCATACTCGAGCCGCAGTGGCCCCATGGGAGAATACCACCTGACTCCGCATCCTGCTGACCTCCTGATTCCACTGAAAGTAAAATTCTCCTGGGATTCAAACACGTTACCGGCATCGAAAAATACAAGACCAACTATACCCTGCTCCTTTAGCAACGGGAACCGGTATTCAACATTGTAAACCATCATCTTTGTGCCGCCAATTTTGTCCCCGGTTACTGGGTTTACAGGAGAAATGGATGCATAATCAAAACCACGGACCGTATTTATTCCACCTATCATAAATTTCTGATAAGTGAAAAGCTCACCGCCCGACCTTTGTCTGACCAATCCCCAACGTCCCTGGACAAGAAAGACCGTTTTCCAGAAAAGAGGGAAAAACCAGGCTGTTCTGAGAAGATACTTATTGAAGTATTGATCTCCACTAAGTATCCCGCCCGCATACTGAAAGGTTATGCTATTGATAGATCCTTTGGTGGTATTCCAGGGTTTATCCCTGCTGTCCCTTTTCAGTACAAAAGTCATGCTACTGGTCACATTTCGACCTTCCATTTCTTTTATCTCCCAGGCGGCATCCTCTCTAATGTCATCAATCAATGCATTATCATAGTCGTATGTTACAAAGCCCCTGGTAAAATCGTCAAGACCTACAAGAAAGCCAAAGGTCAAAGCAGCACCTAAGCTGTCCCTTGTATAATCATCATACTCATGCTTCCATTTATACGCATCAACACCGAGAGATATAGGCTTGTCAAGAAACCATGGTTCAACAAATTTAATATCGAATGATGTTGTCTTGCCTCCAAGCTTGACAGATGCATCTAACTTCTGCCCATGTCCAAAAAGATTGTTCTGGGCCACCTGAAACATGACAAACGCCGAATCTTCAGAACTGTACCCAGCCCCCACACTGAAAGACCCTGTGGGTCTTTCCTTGACCTTGACATCCAGGACCATGAGGTCATCCTGACTCCCCTTCTTTGTCTGGACCTCCACGTCTTCAAAAAACCCAAGGCGGTTCAAATTTTCCGTACTTCTCCTGAGTGCCTGCCCGCTGAAATCCTCCCCTTCAATCACCTTCAGTTCACGTCTAATGACCTTATCCCTTGTCACCACATTGCCTGAGATATTGATCCTTTCAAAACGCACCTTTTTCCCTTTGGAAATATGGTACGTAATGTCCATAAGATGATTCTCGTCATCCTCCTTTACCCTGGGCACAACCTCTGCATATGCATAGCCTTCGTCAACATACTCACCCCTCAGTGCCAGGATATCCTCGCGGACAACCTCCCGGTTAAAGACCTCCTGATTTCCAATCTGGACCTTTTTCAGCAGTTCATCCGCCGGTTTTATCAAATCACCTTCAACGGCCACCTTGTTGACACCGTATTGAGGACCTTCCTCGATTTCGAAAGTAATGGTCAGGCCTTTGTCCTTCTCATATGTAATCTTGGGGTCACCCACTTTTGCCTTTATGAATCCCTGGTTGTGGTAAAATGAAGTGAGTTTATGGACATCGAACTCGAGCTTCTTCTTATCGAGATACCCCCAGTCCGTAAACCATGAGAACCACCCAAAAAATCCCTTCTCACTGGTTTCCATAATGCCCTTTAGTTCATCATCGTCAAATTTGGTATTCCCTAAAAACTCGATCTTTGTGATAAACACCTTATCATTTTCTGTGATCTCGTATTTCACCAGCACTTCGTTATTGGGAATGGACTCCACGCTTTCCTTGATCTCGGCATTATAATAACCCTTTTTACGATAGAGTTCCCTTATTCTGTTAATGCCCTGCTTGATTTCATTTTGATCCAATATCGAATAGCTCTTTATACCCACTTCCTTTCTCAAATCATCATCATCGATTTTCTTGTTTCCCTTAAAAACAATTTTCCCGATGGAAGGCTTTTCAACAACATTGAAAATCACAATTTTCCCTTTGGGCCCGTCTTCTGTCTCTATGCTTACATCTTTGAAAAATCCCATCTTGTATATGTTCCGAAGGTCCTTATCCAGCCGGCCATAGTCAAGTTTGTCCCCTTTCCGGGTCTTGACCATGGCCAAAACAGCCTCCTTCTCAATGCGCTGGCTTCCCCGCACCATCAGTGAATCTACCTGGACTACTCCGGAGATCTGATTATCAATACTTACAGCAACCCTTTTCATCGTCTCCGTCAAAAAATCAATATCGTCTGCCACCATAAAGAAAAAGAAGGGGGACCTGGCTTCACTCACATCGACCACCTCCAGGTCAAGGCTGACTTTTCTCCCAACCTGGGTGGCACTTCCTAACACGATCCAGTCGGCCTCAAGGGCCCTGCCTAATTTGACAAGATCCTTTTTCTCCAATTGTGGCAAAAAGGCCAGATGATGTCTGTTAATCACCTCAGGGCTGATCATATGAAAACCCTTTTCTGCAATTCTGAGGGTCAACATCTCCTGTAAGCCTAATTTTAGATGATCAAGTGACTTCAAGGCATGTATCCTAAACGGCAGCACCGCCACAGTTTGTCTCTCCTCAGCAGCAAGCACTCCCGGGATAGAAAATACAAATACTGCGATAACCAGCATAACCTGGAGCCAGACCGGACGTTTAGTCCGGACATAGCCAGAATATGCCTTACAATCAGTTTTTCTTTCAGGATATTCGTCCACTTATTATCTCCATCTGTCTTGACATACTGACCGCAAGCTTCTCGTTATGTGTAGCAATAACAATTGCCACCCCCTCAAGCCTGCTAAAGCTGAGGAGCAGGTCGGCGATCTCCTGTCCGGTCAACCAGTCAAGATTTCCTGTTGGTTCATCCGCCAATATGAGCTTGGGCTTCATTATGAGTGCCCGTGCGATAGCCACCCTTTGCTGCTCCCCCCCGGAAAGTTGGCCGGTGCGATGAGTCAGACGCTTCCCAAGCCCTACCCTTTCAAGGACCTCCTTTGCCATGCCCACGGCAGTTTTCTTGTCATAACCTCCAATCAAAGCAGGCATCAGGGTATTCTCTAAGGCATTAAATTCAGGTAACAAATGATGGAACTGAAACACAAAACCGATTTCCCTGTTCCTGAAACGACAGAGGCTGCTTTCATCCATCTCATAGATATCCTGATCCTTGTATTTTACAACACCCCCTGAAGGCAGCTCAAGGCTTCCCATGATATCCAGCAGTGTTGACTTGCCAACACCGGAAGCTCCCATTATGGCCAGGGTATCACCGGAGTTCACAATGAGATCAATCCCTCTTAGGACCTCAATCACGTTCCCTTGATGATGAAATGATTTGCAAATATCTTGAAGGATCAGCATTTCCAATCCGAAATTTGGGTTTATTCATACCTTATAGCCTCTACCGGATTCAACTTCGATGCATGCCAGGACGGGTATAGGGTAGCCAGGAAAGATATACCCACTGCTGCCAGTCCCACAAACCACACATCCCCGGCTTCCACCTTCACTGGAAGCGTGGATATATAGTACACATCCGATGGCAGGCTTATAAATTTATACTTTGCCAGAAGGTGGCAGAGGCCCAAACCCGATGCCAGACCGGCCAGCGTGCCTATCAGCCCAACCACCAACCCCTGGATCACAAAAATTGACATTATGCTCCTGGCAGAAGCGCCCATGGCCCTCAGGATGGCGATATCCCTTGTCTTCTCCATAACAACCATAACCAGGGTGCTGATTATGTTCAGGGCACCGACTATTACGATCATGGTCAGGATGACGAACATCGTTACCTTTTCCAGTTTGAGTGCCGAAAAAAAACTCCTGTTCATGGCCTTCCAATCCTTGGTCCAGAATGGATGACCGAGTTCCTCTTGAATAGCCTTTGCAACGCTGTCTGACTTATAAACATCTTTAACCTTGACCTCCAGGCCGGTCACACGATCCCCCAGTCCCAAAAAATCCTGGGCCTCTTCGATAGAAACATATGCCATTGAAGCATCATACTCATACATACCTGAATCAAAGATACCGGCGACCTTATATTTTCGGGTGTTTGGAACCCTCCCAAGCGGAGTCAATTTCCCCTCTGGAGAAACCACCTTGACCGTATCTCCAACAAAGGTACCTATCTGTCTTGAAAGCTCGCGACCGATAATAATGGCCGGCAAACCTTCCGAGGTGTTCCTGAGACACTCGAGGGAGCCGTCTTTAATCATATGATCAATGCTAAGAACCCCACCCACGCTTTCCGGATCAACTCCTCTCAAGAGACTGCCTGATACGTTCCCTGAATTATTAAGCATTACCTGGCTGTATATAAACGGCGTCGAGGCAACCACACCGTTTATCTTGCTGATTTCTGTACGAGTTTTTTCGTAATCCTTGAATCCACCCCCAAAGTTTAAAACCAGCACATGGGAATTGACCCCTAAGATCTTGGACATCAGATCAGCCCTGAAGCCGTTCATCACGGACAGGACTACCACAAGAGCCATAACACCTACCATCACACCCAAGACTGAGATGACAGTAATAATAGAGATAAAGGTCTGTTTCCTCTTGGCCCTGAGATATCTCATTCCGATGAACAACTCAAACATGAGAACTCTCCCCTACCCTCTTGATCTCATATGGGGGAACAAAATCACATCCCTTATTGACGGAGAATCGGTCAACAGCATAATAACCCGGTCGATCCCGATACCCTCTCCTGCAGTAGGCGGCATGCCATACTCCAGGGCCGTCAAGAAATCCTCGTCCATGAACTGGGCCTCCTCATCCCCTGCCTCGCGAAGGGCCACCTGGGACTCAAACCTTGCTCTTTGATCAACAGGATCGTTCAACTCAGTAAATGCATTTGCTATTTCCCTGCCACCGATGAACAGCTCAAAGCGATCAGTGATGTCCGGATTATCCTCATTACGCCGCGAGAGAGGAGACACTTCGGTTGGATAACCTGTAATAAAGGTGGGCATGATCAACTTCGGCTCAACCAGATGGTCAAAGAGCTTTATGAGTATTTCTCCGTGACTGTCTCTTTCGGACATGCTGATATCGTATTCCCTTGCCAAACCCGCCGCAAACTCCATGTTGTCAAGAGCCTCCCGGGTCACACCTCCTATGTCTATCAGGGAATCAAACAGAGATATCCTGTCCCATGGCGGCTTAAAATCAATGCTTTGATTTTGATATTCAACAGCATTCCTGCCAAATATCTGCAGGAGAATATGGTTAAAAAGCTCTTCAGTCAAGGTCATTAAATCTTCATACGTGGCATAGGCCATGTAGAACTCCAACATGGTGAATTCCGGGTTATGCCTTACAGAAATACCTTCGTTCCTGAAACTTCTGTTCATTTCAAAAACCCTTTCCATGCCACCGACTACCAGCCTCTTCAGATAAAGCTCAGGCGCTACTCTTAAATAAAGATCCATGCCAAGGGCATTATGATACGTCTTAAACGGCTTCGCAGTTGCCCCCCCAGGGATAGGGTGCATCATTGGGGTTTCAACCTCCAGGAAATCTCTGCTGATAAAGAATTCCCTCATAGCCTGCATAATACGGCTTCTCAGGACAAACACCTCTCTGACATTGTCATTGGCAATAAGGTCTAAGTACCTCTGCCTATACCTGGTTTCCACATCCGTAAGACCGTGCCACTTCTCCGGCAGGGGTCTTAGGGATTTCCCAAGGAAGGCGAGATCCTGTGCCAGGATGGTCAATTCATCGGTTCTTGTCCGGAAAAGCGAGCCTTTTATGCCGATAAAATCCCCGATGTCCATGAGCTTAAATATATCGAACTTTTCACGGTCCATCTTGTCATTCCTGACATACACCTGTATGCGACCTGTTCTATCCTTTACGTGAATAAATGAGGCCTTTCCAAAGTCCCGGCGTGACATTATTCTGCCGGCCACTGAATATACCTTGGCTTCCTTTTCCAAGGTCTCTCCGTTCATGTCACCAAAGCGCTCTACGACTTCAGATATAGTAATGTCGGCTTCGTAGCCTGCGGGATAGATATTAATCCCCATATTCTCCAATTTCTTTGCCTTGGCAATCCTTTCTTCAACAACTGAGCTTGTATTTTCCATTTTCATCCAAACCTAACTCGTGTCCGTCCAGAAATGAGGATTTTTGTTCAAGATCAAGGCATGCGAAAAAAATAACCACAGGCATATAGTTGATATTCCGAGGATTATTTTTTGAGCATAACGCAGATATTGGGCAAAAAGACCATTTATGGATGGACACTAACTCGATTACATTCCTTTCTTCGTCATCCACTTTGACAGCGTATGACCTTGATTTTAATTTAGTCTCTTACCCCTTAGCTTAAGCCTATAGCCTTAAGTTTGAAACTTTAGTATCCCCTCGGGGATGGTTGAAACCCCTCGTCTTAGTCTTATAGACGAGGTTTGTTCGGTTCGCTGTGCTTTCAACAATTTAACCTAACTTTTTTAATTCAAATACACTCCTCAGTCAAGGCAAAAGGAACCATTCTATGATAAGCCCATTCAAGCAGACAAAATTTTTTTGAAAAAAATAATGATAGGTGTTATAGAGTATACCTCAACATGCGCACCATAGTGCGCCTTCCACTCGAGGACAAAGAGGATTTGACCGATTTACCTATCATACTTTTCCCGCATACTCACATAGCCAAGGCGGACCTGCAAGAGTTATTGGCTTCCTACGGCAGTCTGACAATCTGCCAGCCATGGCATATGGACAGTTATCTGTCGGGTGGCTTGACCGAGGACTTTCCTTCTGTCAAGATAGTCCGCCCACTGGAAAACATGAAGCCAAAGGGGAATTTCAAGGCACTCCTTTCTGAATATCAAGCGTGGGCAATGCAAAATATAGATAAGGATTACGCAGCCTTTCTAAGAGCAGCCCAAGAGACAGCCCTGACAGAAAGCACACCCCGTGAAATCAGGCAGATGATTCGCCACATAAAACAGAAAACTACCCTTACTCCCGAAGTCCATGCATTGAGATGGCACATAATTCTCCACCTGGCCCGGCAATTTGAAGAAGATACGATGCAGGCAGAAAAAATGCTCAACGAGTTGAAGGGTAAGAAATCACCTCTTGATGAGGCATTAGGAGGAGAGGTCCCACTTAAGGGTCTCTTGCAAGACCTCCCTGAACCAGAAGGGTATCCCTTCATAAACGAAAGCCATCTCAGGCAGGTGCTCGAAGCATGGCTTGGTCTCTTTGGAAATTATCTTCCTGATCACGCATTACTGACGTTTGATGCGCACGTGATGGATATAATCACGGAATCTTCTGAAGATAAATCTCTTTCCCCTGTGGTTCCTTCAGCAGTGAATCATATCATCCTAAAGCATATGCCACAGGTACCGGATGAACTCGTTTCAGCAACAGATCCTCTTCTAACTGCCCTGTCAGAAAAAACGATCATGCTTTTTCAAAAACGTAACTCAGCTTCACGGTTCGATTAAAAAACTGATAGCCGTGAGCCGTGGCCCCAACAACGTGAGTAGAAGGTTTTGGGCGCCCTGCTTCGATCAATGCGCAGGTAGCGTAGACTTGGAAAACTTACAGCCTTCAGCCTAAACAACCTGAGTTACGAGAAATCAATGGCAGGCAAAAAGCAATTATGTTACGTCTGAACGATTTGATACTGCTCCTCGTTGTCTTCTTGTCCATGTTGGCGGGCATCCTGCTCCCCGATTTCAGTTCCTTTTTCCAGCCTTATCCCCTGTACCTCATGATGTTTCTTCTTTTCTTGAGCTTCCTCCCCATTAAACCGGGAGCTGTCTGGCATACAATCAGACACAATGGCAAGACCGTATTATGGCTTTCTTTTCTCAAATTGATCGCACTCCCCGTGGTTGTCTACTTCCTTTTCAGGGTATTCTACCCTTCTTATGCCCTTGCAGCCCTGCTTCTCACAGGCATATCCACCGGCGTGGTAGCCCCTTTTATCTCCAGCCTTCTGAACGCAAACAGTTTTCTGGTCCTGGTTATGGTCGTAGTTTCCTCTCCCATCGTCCCCTTCACCCTTCCAGCCCTTGTCAAGATCCTTGCAGGACAGACCATTGATATCTCATTTCTTGGAATGATGCATATGTTGTGCATGGTTATTTTCATACCAATTCTAAGCATACAAATATTGAGACGTTTGACGCCCGGTCTGCTGGAGTCCATCATGAAAAGGCGTTTTCCTATTTCTCTTTTCATCTTTGCCATAATCAATCTGGGCATATTTTCCAAATACGCCGGTTTCTTCCGCCAGAATCCTGCAACTCTCGTAGAGGCCACACTAATCGCTGTCGTTCTCGGTGCCGTCTATGTCGTGTTTGGGATTCTGGTCCAGTGCAAATCGACTGTTGAAAATCAGCTTGCCGCATCAGTTTCTTTCGGCAACATGAATAATGTCCTGGTTATTGTCTTCTCATCACAATTCTTTGGTCCATTGGAACCGACCCTGGCCGCAATGTATATGATCCCATTCTTCGGACTGATTCTTCCCTTAAGAATCTACAAGCGGATCAGAAAGACAGGGGATTAGGTGCGTCTCCTGAACTTTCTAACATCGTCTTTCCACCCCTTTCGTTTTTTGCCTTTGGCCCTTCGATAAAGGGCGGGGTCCCTTTCCATCTCCAGCGTAAAGGTGCCGGGAGTAGAATCAAACCGCCCGGGAGTGCTTTTTTCTTTCTTTGCTTCCTTATCCCCACGGGTTTCAATCACGTCCTTGGACACGGGCGGGCCCGAGATAAACCTGGGTGGTATATTATCGCTCAAAAAAAGATCACCAAAGACATAAAACAGCAGGCCATCGTCTCCGGCGGCAACAGCCATAACCTCAAGCAATACCGGCTCTTGATCATGGCGTCTTCCAATTCTGAGGGCCATTTCTTGATCAGTAGAGAGAACTACCCGGCCTTCACCGCGCGGTTTCAAACCCCTTTCCATGACAACACGATGGGCTTTCCTCCTCACAGCAACATAAAGAACCGGCGGCAAAGACAATGAAGGATTCTCCAGATCCAGTTGCCACCTTCTCTCCAGCACCCTGATCCTGTTGTCCTCAGCTTGAAACAGGTGCCTGTCCTTTCCTAAAAGGACTTCATTTATGTAAGACCTTCTCACATAACCCCACCCCGGCTCCTCATGAATGGCCTGAAGCAACTCTTTGTAAGTTATAAAACCGTGTTCGTCCGGGACAAGTCCGAATTCATCCGGTTTGTGGCCCAGGATAAATACCAGCAGGCGACTCAGATTGTCTACCCTGATTTTTTGGCTGCGTCTGCCTATGACAAACCCCCTGAACCTGTGAACGCTTACCTCATTTTTTTGTTCCGGTTTTTCCTAAAATAGCTTATATGAGAATGGCTTCAATGGCAATAAGTCATGTGAAGCAAAACTCAAAAAATGTGGAGACCCTGAATGAACTTTTTCCTTGTAATTATTCTCGCAATCTTGATTACCACCTATCTCCTGGACCTGATCATTGATATCCTGAACGTACGGCATGTAAAGACAGAATTGCCCGGCGAGTTCAAAGGCTTCATCGACCCGAAGAAATATAAGGAATCACAGGAATATCTCAAGGAGAACACCAGGGTTGGAATAATCAGTGACAGCATTATCACCCCGCTTCTCATCTTGTTTATACTGGTCAACGGATTCAATGCAGTTGACCGGTTTTCACGGGGCTTTGATCTTGGCAGTATCCCAACCGGTCTTATTTTTGCCGGCGTGCTTATACTGGCATTCCATTTGCTCACGATTCCTTTTTCAGTTTACACCACTTTTGTTATCGAAGAGAAATACGGTTTCAATAAGACAACGCCCAGGACCTTTATCCTGGACATTCTAAAGGCCTGGCTTCTTGTTGCAGTGCTTGGTGGAATTGTCTTATCGTCTGTTCTGTGGTTTTTTGAAAAGTCTGGTTCATGGGCCTGGTTCTATTGCTGGTGCGGTGTAAGCGTATTCCAGATAGTTCTCATGTTTGTTGCCCCGGTCGTTATTATGCCGCTATTCAATAAGTTTGTTCCACTGGAGGAAGGCGAACTTAAGAAGGCTGTTGAGGACTATGTGGGCGTACAGAATTTCAGGATAAAAGGCATTTTCACAATGGATGGGTCAAAACGCTCCACCAAATCTAATGCGTTTTTCACAGGATTCGGCAGATTTCGAAGAATCGTGTTGTTTGACACTCTTATTGAAAAACACACAGTGGATGAAGTTGTTTCTATTCTTGCCCATGAGATGGGGCACTACAAAAAAAGACACATGCTCAAGTCCATATGTCTTACTATGCTGACAACAGGACTGATGTTTTACATCCTCTCTCTGTTTATCAATAACAGGGAGCTGTTTGCTGCATTCGGGATGGAGCACACTTCCATTTACGCGAGTCTTTTCTTTTTCGGCATGCTCTATAGCCCTATAGACACGATAATCTCTATCTTCGGAAACATGCTCTCCCGCAGACATGAGTATGAAGCAGATGCTTATGCGGTAAAAACCTCTCGCAGGCCTGAGACCATGATCAGCGCCCTGAAAAGGTTGAGTGTTGAAAACCTCTCAAACCTGACTCCCCACCCACTCAAAGTATTTCTAAGCTACAGCCACCCCCCTGTGCTGGAGAGAATCAAGGCTATCAGACGGGAATAATAAGCATATGTTGATATCATAAGGCGAGCGTCTATTGATATGGCTGGGATTCATCAAAAATTAGGGCAAAATACAATTAAAACATACCAAAACAGTTGAAAAGATGGCGCGCCTGGCACGACTCGAACGTGCGACCTGCGGATTAGAAGTCCGCTGCTCTATCCAGCTGAGCTACAGGCGCATGTTGCGTTTTACCCGTTTTTCTTGAAGAATTACTTTTATCACTAAAGTAGACGGTTCAGCAAGTATAATATCGTCAAGTTCCGTACCCACTATTGGGCCTAAGGCCCTAAACAATCCTAATAAAGGGAAAATATCAACTCAAAACAATCCGGGATACAGACCTAATTTAGTGGTCGAGTGGTCGAATAGTGATGGTCTCGTAAAAAGTCTCCAAGGCCGTCACTCCCGCGAAAGCGGGAATCCAGACAATTAACCTGCAATGCGATTACCCCTATTTATTGAGCAGATACAAAAAAGCTCTATCATGGTAATTTACAGTAATTTCAGGCTGCGAAAGTTGAATCACATCTATTAGTTTTCTTCAAGATATTTGAATTCATCCTGTCATCATAACCATTTAGCACTTCCTGTAAGACCAGATTGGTATTTTGTTCTAACTGGCCCACTACCTCCGAAAGGGCTTTGAGATGAATCAGGCTCTTTCTGGACTTCTCCTGAAACGGAAGGTCAAGAGAGCGGTCCCCGAGAATATGGATCACTTTGTCTAAAAATTGGAGGTCAATGCGATCCATATTTCTATATATGAGATCAACCCATTGCTCTTTCAAGGAATCCGGTATATTGTTGTGTCTCGCAAGAATAGCAGGATCCTTTCCTAAGTGAAGGGACCTTTTAAGTTGATCGATCTGGCGCCGGACATGTTCTATCTGATCCTCATCCAGAGACCTCTTTGAAAACAATCCGTCCCACTTCTCCTCGATCTTCATGCGAACCCAGTTCTCACCCTGATCAGGAGGCAGGGAAAGATCCAGAAATTTTCCATGGATGTCAGAGAGATCTTTTTCCAGTGGACCGGATCGATCGCCCATATCGCTCAGAGACTTATCCAAGGATTGGACCGCTTCACGTTTCATCCCCTTTTGGTCCGAATCCCGCAGCACAATAAGCTCCCACTGGTTTCTCAGGAACCCCAATTCCAATTTGATAAGAGAAAAGATCAAGCCAGACTTGCTAATAGCATTACGTAACGAATCCGAGAGAATATTGTACGAATTAAGTTGGTCCTCTGCCACTTTGCGCATGGCCTTAAGGGATTGCTCTCTTAACTGGTAGGAAAGGAGTTCCGTACCCAGGGCACGAGAGAGCCTCTTTATGATTTTGGTCTCAGGACTGTTTATCTTGATGCTATTTGGCCGGAAATGGATCTTTATGACAGCAACCACTATATATTTGCTGTCTTCCCAGATAATTTCACCGGTAATGTTTCTGGGATACTCCGGGATTTCCTGATCATTTGGATATAGATCGTCCTTTCGGATTATAACCGGCTCCATGTGATGGGAATCACTCCACACCCCTTCCACTTGCAGTCTAACGCTCCGGCTGTCCTTCTCGGCATTCTCCGCTGTCCAGCTCTTTTGCCTCTCCACACACCACGCCATTGCCTCCAAAGGGCGGCCCGGTTGATCACGGTACTGGACCCACGGTTTGCCAGGCGGGTTATACTCTGACTTCTTGGGGAGCTCCCATGATACAATTTCCGTATCAGGATCGATTATCCCAGAGGTGATCCGCCTTGCGGTTAAATCAGGAGCACTGCCTATGAGATAGACAGTCCCCATGTAGGCGCTTGGAAGACAAAACAGGATGTTCTCTATTATTTGCTTGCAGGCCCGTTCTAAAGCCCAATTGTCAATTTCTATTGCCAAATTCTCATTCCCGTCAAAATAATCTCGATAGTGTCCATCCTGGCAAGACCAACGTAGCGGACCATTGGAGGTCCATTTTTTGAAGCCGTGATAATCTATATTTTTTGTGGGGTTTGTCAACAAAAAACAGTAATTCCCAGCAATTCCGGTTATGGCTGTTCAAGATGGGTCAGCGAACGGGCCGGAGCTACTCTTTTTACAGCTTCCACAATGGCAGACACTATCTGTCCGGCAGATCCCTGCAGAAAGACATGTGTTATACTATCGGTCAAGTGGGTCTTTTCCTTGTTAATTTCAATGATCCTTGCCCCGTTCTCATTTGCGATGCCTGGAATGGTATTGGCAGGAGAAACTACAGCAGAAGTCCCAACCACCATCAAGGCCTGCGCCGACGAGGCAAGCTCAAATGAACGGTGCATGGCGTCTGCAGGAATGGCCTCCCCAAAAAAAACAACGTCAGGCTTAAGAATATTTTGACACTCACATCTGGGAATAAACTCATCTCGCTTCTCTTCAGCCTTATATTTTCTGCCGCACGAGAGGCAAGTAAGCGTGCTTGAATTCCCGTGATACTCGATTACATTTCTTGAGCCTCCTGCCTGATGCAGGTTATCAATATTTTGTGTGATTATGCAATGAAGGTATCCCATTTTTTCCAGCTCAGCCAGACCTGAATGCGCCTGATTGGGTACGGCTTTATTTACCAACTCGTTCATATCCCGAAGCATATTCCAGACCTTTTCGGGATCACTTCTGAAAGCGCTGATCGCAGCATATTCCTCAGGATCATACTTCGACCATAACCCATCTGTACTCCTGAAATCAGGGATCCCGGATTCGACTGATATGCCGGCCCCTGTCAATGCGAGTGTTAATTTTGATTTGATGATTATATCGGCAGCCTGTTCAATCAATTTCTCCATATAAACTTACCTCTTCAGCATTGGTAACTCAGGCTAATAACCTGAGCTGAGTTACCAGCATTGTTCTGGTTAAAGCAAAGATATTCCTGTACAAGTTCTATCTCTGCCGTTTGATTTTCCAACAGCTTTTCTTCCTTCCCGTTTCTCAGGATAAAGGCATGGGCTTCACACATTTCAAACCTCGTCTAAATATCAATGATTGCCCTTCCCTTTCTGTTCTCACGTTAGAAAATGCCATTCTCTATGTCAATCAAATTTGGAGGGGATAGCTCAATAAAATCCACACTTAAAGGACGTGGCTTTGATATGACACTGGAAGGGGGCTTGATCCTGCGTGCATTCACAAGTGCCTAAAGTTAAAGGACAGTTAGCCCTTTTGTATGTCTATTGAATTAGCCAAAACAAGCTTGTCAGGCACAAAGGGGCAGAGGCACAAAGGCACAAAGAAAAAGCGAAACCACAGTAATCTTATTCCTGGGCATTGCAACAGGCTCACGATAGGAATTGCAGACCCGGAAAGATGATGCGCAACCAGCAGACGGATTTTTTACGAAGCCGTCAAAGATCAGTGGGCGCCAGACAAACCAGAGCAACCAGATATACCAAACAGGCTCTTAAACTCTGTGCCTTTGCCCCTTTGACCTGAGTTACCTTGTCTTTTTTTCAAAACTGCAACGCCAAAGGCGTACCACAACTTTAGGCACTTTTAATTTTAGGCACTCTATGCACTTCTATTGGCCACCAAACAGAGAACAAGTACATTACAGTTAGTTGATTACGGGTCAGTTTAACAAAAGTATTGACTGTAGATCTTCGCAGGGTTAATATTCCTTTCAAAACCTCAGCTTCAGGGAGATCTGACATGGATGACATATTGACAGGGAAAAAAATTCTGATAGTTGATGATGAACCTGACATATTGGAGACGTTAGAGGAAATGTTAGACATGTGCCTTGTTGATAGCGCCGTCGATTTTAAGACCGCTGAGAAACTCCTTAGCATGAACACATATGATGTGGCTATTCTTGATATTATGGGAGTGAAGGGGTACGAACTCCTGACATTGACAAACACAAAAGGCATCCCGTCATTAGTGCTGACAGCGTATGCACTCAGTCCTGATGACCTGGTAAGATCCATTAAGGCGGGCGCCCAGTATTATGTCCCCAAACACAAGATATCCGAGATAAGAGTTTACCTGTCTGACATACTTAATGCCCGCGAAAAAGGGATTAAAAAACAGAGAACCTGGTTTGCCAGACTCAAACCATTTTTTGATAAGCAGTTCGGTCCTGGCTGGAAAGAGAGCCACAAGGAATTCTGGAGGGAATTTGATGAGCTTTATCATATTCCGAAAGGAGATCTCTAATTCGTGCGGAAATGGCCATTCTTATTCGGTCGATCTCAGAGCTGAGCCCCACACCTTCAAGTTGATAGTGCTGCCTGAAATCACAATATGCATTTTCAGGATTCTTTATTTTCTACCAAAGGAAGACTTACGAAGAATTTCGCCCCCTTTCCTTCATCGCTCTCAAGCCGTAACTTGCCGTCCATATCCTCTACGAGCACCATTACTCCTGCCAGGCCCAGGCCGTGCCCCCTGACAGAGCACATATTATCCGAAGCATCCATCTGGAAATAGCTCTCAAAGATCTTCTTGTGATAGGTTGATGGTATTCCATCACCATCATCCTTTACAGAAAAAACGAGACAGCCATTATTTTCGCCGGCCTCTAATTCCACCTGGCTTTTTCGATATTTTAGAGCATTACTCAAGA
Source organism: Thermodesulfobacteriota bacterium (assembly GCA_034660135.1). GTDB lineage: Bacteria > Desulfobacterota > DSM-4660 > Desulfatiglandales > Desulfatiglandaceae > JAYEIR01. The sequence continues at coordinate 2,410 of JAYEIR010000118.1, read as the reverse complement.
GATTTCTGAGGATCTGCCTTATCTTTATCTCATCAAGAAATAGGTCCTGACGCCACAGTTTTTCATCTATTGATAGTATAATGCCTCTTTTGCCCAGTGCTTTTTTTAGTGTCTGCAGGTCCGGACATCTCTTGATTATTTCCGATGTTTCGGAATCAACAAGGTCGAAGAGCTCTATTAAGGCCTCTTCCATCAAGTCCGAAAGCCTGATATTCGTCAAGTTGACTATCCCCTCTGTAGACCTTCCCAGCTCCAGGACATCGTTTACAAGCCTTTGGGTAGTCTTTGTGTTCCTCAGGGCCCTTGTCAGAACCTTTTTCTGTTTTTCAGTCAGTGGACCGTATTTTTCAGGCCTTGCCAGTAATGAATTCACCCCGGCCTCAATCACTGCTAAGGGGACTTTGAGATCATGAATCAAAATTTCAGTCTTAATTCTATTCCGGCGCATCTTGTAATCCCTTTTGTGTTTCCGACCGTTATCAGTTGATGTCCGACTCGACACAGAATTATTTTTCACCTCTTTCAAGCTCTGGGAGGAATCAGATCGAGACTTTTTCGATAACTTAAATATAGCAGATCGTCTAAAAAAAATCAAACCCAAGGATTCCCCCATCTGTACACAGGCCATGAATATATGCCCTGCATAATGAAATTATTCATAAAAAATGATACCTGCATAACCCACAAAGCTGCTGTCAGGTCGGATGTCATAGCTGGTAGAATATATAAGGTTTTCCCCTTTTTTGGCACCCAGTACTCTTGCGGCCTCAATAGAAGCGCCCGCAGCGCCGGAACAGCACACATTGTATCGCTCAAATGCCTCCCGGATAATTCCTTCCCCGTCCATCTCAACCATCAGATCAACGGCACGCTTGTCATTCACATTCTTCACCCACTCAACCGCCTCCGGTCCTACGCCTTCGGGCGTATAGCCATAATTATAGCCATAATGGGTAAGGTCTGTAGAACCAAGGACTATGGATGTCCTGTCCAGGTCCAAGGATATTTCAGCAGCTCTTTTTGCAATGTCTAAGGAATGGACTGTGGGAGGGAGACCCATAGGAACAATCTTAATGTCCGGGAAAAAGTATTTTATGAAAGGCAACTGCAATTCAATCGTGTTGTCCGGCTCATAATGAGAAGATGTCTCAACCGTAAAAGGGAATTCCGCTGTCAGCCTGTCGGCGAGATCAGTATCTATCTCCAATTCTCCAAGCGGTGTGGCCCAGCGGCCCTGTTCCATGATAAAATTGTCGCTATTCGGATGCAGATGACGTCCAAATATGATTAATGTATCAAGATCCCCTTGCCTTTTTAAACATTCAATAACATTACAGGCAATTCTTCCGGAAAAGATCCATCCTGCATGGGGAACAATACCCCCAATCGCATTTTCCTTATCCTCCGGGCAGGGGGAACCCACTGCAGAAAACTCCTCAATAGCTCTCCGGCAATCCGCTTCGTTTTCCGGATACCACGAGCCTGCAAAATCAGGTCTCCTCACCTTCATCGTAGTCCACCTCCTTTTGCAATTGATTATGGTACTGATTATCATTGATTGGACATTGGAAATTCAAATGAACACACCTTAATATTCACTAACTATCTCCAATAGTCAATCCCATTATTTTCGTCCTTGCCATGGTGCGAATTTATTGCTATGTAATCCTGACGGTTTCGTAGGATATCGTGAAATAGACGCCACACTAATTCCGCCACAGGCGGGACAGACGGGCTTCTCGGGAAGTCATCAATCTTAAACATAAAACGAAAACAAGTACGTCAAGGAAGCTCAAGGAAGAAACGCATTTATGTCTTTTAATATCAGTCAGTGGATTGTCAGGATCACAGTGCTGTTATTTGCCATAACCATACACGAGTACGCTCACGGCAGGGCGGCATTATGGCTGGGAGACCCTACAGCAAAGCGCATGGGCAGATTGTCCCTTAATCCACTCCCACACATTGATCCCTTCGGCGCAATCTGTCTGTTCCTTTTTAACTTCGGGTGGGCCAAGCCGGTTCCGGTAGACCCCAGATATTTCAAGGATCCCAAAAAAGGCATCATAATCATGTCGCTCAGCGGCCCCTTAGCCAATCTGATTACGGCGTTCTTTGCAGGGATGCTTATCAGATACGTCTTTCTCCCATGGGAGGTCTACCAGATGGCCCTGGTCTACCTGTTATTCATGAACTTAGGTCTTGGCCTGTTCAACCTCTTGCCTCTCCCCCCTCTTGATGGCTCCCATGTCCTGGAGAATCTACTTCCGCTCCATGCCGCTCAAAAATATCGGGAATTCGGACGGTACGGGCCGATCTTTCTGATCTTGATCGTGATGCTTGACAACTTTGCCCATACAGGAATATTAAGTCGAATACTCATCGGACCCATGAAGTATCTGGCCCATCT
>JAYEIR010000117.1:0-16039 GCA_034660135.1 Thermodesulfobacteriota bacterium | reverse complement strand
TGTCATTCGTGCTATTCGTGGTAGAAAGAACCCGATAACCATGCTCCAGATACCCATGAAGCTCCATATATCGGATCGCCACAAACCGGTTAAACCACGTATAGGCCATGGCCTCCATGACCTGCTCGAAGCCCTCCCGCCTGATCCGCTCCTCCAACTGCTTCCGTTTCTTCGCCACATCTATCAGAAACGGCTTACCACCAATAATGGCCACATCTCCTTTTTCAACAACGGGCTCTATCTCGTCCCTCGTCAATCCATAAAAGGCCGCCCTATCAGTCACCGCTTTGATGAAGTCACGACGCGCCTTGGGGGCGTATGCTTTAAGCTTATTTCGATTCATATTTCTTAACCACGAATAGCGCGAATATCACGAATGGTTTTGGTTTATGAAGCATTTCCACCGAAGTTTGGTCTAATTAAGGTTTGTCAGCAGGGCGAAGTTGAATCCCGAACTGATCAGCTATCTCAACATTTTCACCGAAGAATTAAGTGTAGTAAGAAATGAGCGGAGATTTAAATTTTACAGTGTAATTACTTATGCTTTCCCCATGTACCGAACAGCCCCAATCGTTTTGGAACATTGACCATATCCTTTGGATTCGTATATATCAAAAACCGCCTTTATAACTGGCAATGGTAACTCAATGTCGGATTTTATGTGTTTACCGTCCAACCATTTACCAACTTCACAGGAATCTACAATTTTCAACAGATCTTCCATTCTACTTTTGTCCTCCCCTATGGCACAGAGATACATAATGAACGACGGATCACATAAGCGAATGTCGGACATATATTTATCGCCCACAGCATGACGTCCTTTGATAAATCCCTGAGTTTCAAGAATTGCAAGCGATCTACTATATTTGGAATAGAATTCATCGTCGAATAATAGTTTTGTAGAGTCTTGAGATTTTAATTTATGATAAATCGCCTTTGCTAATGCTGGCACATCGTCATGAAGAACACTAACTGGATCTTCGAGTTTTTGAACTCGTTCTAATAGAGCTTTTGAATCAATTTCTGATTGAAGCTGAACAAGTGACGATGAAACTGGAAATGATGCACCAGCTACTCGTATTATTGAAAAAAACCAATCCATATATAGCTCCATTTGAAGCATAACCTACAAATCAGTAGTTCTTTTCAGCAGTTGGCTGTATTTACCTGTTAAGCCATTCATTATCAAGCGGGACACATGTTATTTGCTATATTCGGCATTTCACTATAAACTCTGCCTTTGAGCAGACGACCTGCCTTCTTTTTATTCACGCCACCCCATTGTTTAAAGAAGAATGACACGTTTGCCTTACGGCATTGTTGTTGAATATTGAGAACCCATTCTTCGTCCATTGGACGCGCTGCAGGGCCGCTTTCGCCACCGACAATTTCATCATTTCTTTTAACCACAAATCACACGAATATCACGAATAAAAAAAGCCTTTTATCTGTGCCATCTGTGTAACCCGTGGTTCCAATGCTGGGCCTTTAAGACCCTGGTTCTTTAGGGAATTGTGCACCATGCCCAACCCCTCATATCTATTCGTGCTATTCGTGTGATTCGTGGTTACTGTCTTTTAGTTTATGATCCGCACCCAAAGTATGGGTGATTTTCGTCGGTCACCCCAGTCGAAACTTGATGTCGCAATTCGTAATTTCAAGTTATTAACTTAATTTGGAACTGACAATTCGATTGAGACTAACCCCGGATTCGGCTGATTGGATTGCAAGATTTCTGTGAACATCGGGCGGTACCCTAACCATAAATTTGCCGCTATACCGCCTGCACGCAATCGGTTCGGGAACAACCTCTTTGTTGACCTCCATATCCTGGACAATACCAGCGACCATTTTTCGGATTCCCCTTAAGGCCGCCTCTGGAGTAGCTGCCAACCAGCTCAGACTTGGGAATTCAGTGCACAAGCCTACATACTCATTATCATCATCAGACCAGGTTACCCTGTATGTGTATCTATCATTTTGTAATGCCATGATTTACCTCCAATTTCTCAAGAGCCAAAAGCACCTGTTTCACTTGATATGCTTTTGCCTTCCCTTTATGATTCTGGATGTTTATTCTTGGATCTCCATGCCATGGAGTTTTGTAAACCCGATGACTACCAGAGCTTTTACGGGGTTCCCCAAAAAAACGATCACAAATTTTGCACAAATCTTTGAACCGAACTTGCCTCGGATTTCTTCTCATTTTTGATATTATTTCATCAAATTTTGTCATATCATTATAGTATCGTTATTGATATCAATGTCAAGAGGCAAGATGGCTTATTTTTCTTTAACCACGAATCACACTAATATCACGAATAAAAAAAGCCCTTTATCTGTGCCGTCTGTGTAATCTGTGTTTCCTCTCTTTTAGTTTATGATCCGTTTCCAATTGCGGAGTGCTTCTTCTTCTCGACTGTTCTCGGTTATGCGACCCTTCCCATGGAGTCCGACTCAAACGATTCTTTTAACGGCCCCACAATTGCATCCAAATCAGATAATAGAACGGTTTCCACCGAAAGACCATTTTGCTCTGCCTGCCTTCTGAAAACATTTTCAGCAATGGAATTTTCCGGGACAATGAGCTTTTCAGCCCATTGATTTTTTGCGCCCCATGCCTTTTCGAAAAGGTCTTCAACGTCCTTTTCCTGCGGGGCTTCATCTACTACCTTTGATACGACATGCCCTAATACATATGCGCTGGCAGCGTCCATAAGGACATAAATATCGTAAGGTTCATCCTTTACAAACATGAATTCTTCGTTGACTCTGACGGCTATCCATGCTTCATTAACGCTAAACTGATCGGGCGTAAGCATAATAGAAAATACCTCCTCTTTTTGACCACGAATAGCACGAATCACACGAATGCAAAAATCTTGAGGGTTGATTCAGAGGCGCCACAAGGCTAGCCATGGCCGCCTTTGCATCGGGCAGAAGCCATGATCTTTTCCGCCTTCTCAAGCCAACACGGAACAACCGCAGAGCTTTTTCTGGGTAACCATAGTCATTCCCATTCGTGCTATTCGTGTGATTCGTGGTTCTCTTCAGTTGACGATTCGCTCATATTGCAGCTTTGGGTGCTGGCCAAAATTGACCAGCAAACCAAGTCTGTATCCGGTAGCCTTCAGGCAGTTGTGAACCTGAGCACGGTGTTCATCGCCAAGCTCCTTCAGTGCCTTGATCTCAACAATCGCCTTATCAAAACAGATGAAATCAGGAATATATTTTTGTTTAAGCACTTGCCCTTTATAAGACAGCTCAAGCGGGACCTGGGCTTTGAATGGTATCGCCTGATTTGAAAATTCAATTTCCAGACACTCCTGATACACTGCTTCGAGAAATCCGCAACCCATGGCATTGTATACCTCGAAACAAGCTCCCACAATCTTGTAGCTCTCCTCCTTCAGGACAACTTGAACCATTCCCAACCTCTCTTATTTATTCGTGTCATTCGTGTGATTCGTGGTTAACTTCTTTTTACCGGATTTTAATCCGCTGCCCGGATCGAATCGCCTCCGCCAGCCTCTCCCGAAGTTCACTCAAAAATTTTTCAATATCATCAGTGGTCTCAAGGTATGTGGTGGCAACCAGTTCCGCCGGCTTAACAATACACCGGGGTTTTACGGGTGGGTCTCCGACTCCGGGCGTTGGAGTATCAGTCCGGCTGACAAACTCCTCGATCGCGGCCAACCCTTCATCAAAAGAGCGAACAGCTTTTTGTTCAGCCTGGCTGAGATGAGCAATGCTCTCAATCCGCTCCACCTCCTTTTGAAGCCGTTCCAATGGACCGAAACAGGAATACCGCAGGGTGTTATCCCCCTTGACTGCCTCGATTTCCTTGTTCATTTCAGAAATATGTCCGTTGATCTTGACCAAGGCGTCAGACCTTCGCTGGGTGATCATTGCCTTGTTCACCTCGCCAACGGTCCGAATTAGCCCCTCTGCCTCGTAAAGCATCCCATAAGGCGCCGGCGTGGTGAGGATTTCGCCCATCCGTTTCAACGAGGGGGCGGCCTCTTCATCTTGCTCTAATTCCAGGCGGTTCAACTGGAATTTCTGGCAGGCCGAGCGGAGCTTTTCCCAGGTGGGCCTTTGGTTTTCATAAAACTGCTCCAGACTGTGGAAATTGTCGCCAAGATCCAGCAGGTCATTCTTGGATTGGTTGAACCTGTCAATGAACTTGTAACTTTCATCGCCGGCCAGGAGCGGCCTGACCACACCCAGCGCCTCAGCGATCTCCTCTTTGCCGGGATAGTCGCCCGTATCGGCAAGCGGTTTGAAACTGTTGAGGGAGGTCTCCCAGGACCGGAGCTTTTCCTTCAAAAATGTACAGAGGTTATCCTCGTTGTCCGGTCCCATTTCTGCGAAAACATCCTTTCCCAACTGACGTGCGTTTTGAAGTGCTTTGGGATCAGAGGTTTTACGTTTGTGAATCGTTATCTTCCGCCACTTGGCAGGGGTCTTTATGTTTTCGTACACCTTGTCAAGACTGAGCGTATCCCTTTCTAACTTCAAGTTGATTTCCCCGACTGTTAGTAAGCGAGCTACCAGCAGGATTACTTCCCAATCGGGCCAACCATAAGGTCGAACTGTATATCGTTTCATGATGACGTCATAAAGCACGATGGCATGATGCTTAAGATTACAGAGCTCAATATAGTTGCGAAGATCTTCGATGGCCTGCGGGTTGTTCTCTTCCAGATTGAGGGCAAGGGTCTGCTGGGAGACATCGTTGCAGCGGAGAACCGCCTGGATTTCCTTGAGAGGATCAGGATGGAGATACTTGAGATAGCCCATCTTGGAGAAGGAGTTGGTGATCAGATATTCCAGGGCCTCGTACAGGCAGGCTCCGGGAGCTGAAGCCTTGATTTTGAGTTCCTGCCCAACAGCGAAGTAGGATGCTTCGGTGAGCATATCGCCCAAAAGGTTGGTCAAAAGCTCCCTGCGTTCACGGTTGTCCTCGGCATTGTCCCGAAGGATTCGCTTGGTGGAGTCTGGGAGGCCGCTATCGCTTTTGGTCTTGAGGTATTTGTCGGCCTGGGCATATGTGCGGAGTTCCCGGCCCAGCTTTTCGTTATCCTGTAACCGGATAATGATTTGACCGCCCTCGCTGCTGCTTTCAAGCACGCATTTGCCATCATTATATAAGGTATATTCATCGGCCAGGGGGGAGATTAGAGAGACGATCAGCCCTCCCTCTACACGGCCACCCACGGGGTGCATGTCGCAGATCCGGTTAAAGGTGAAATCCATCTTGTTCTTGGAATAGCGATGTTTACGCTGGCCCTTGAGGACATCCTCGAAAATGAGTTCCCCCAATAGCTGGGCCTCTTCCGGACCGCTTATATCGACATTCTTGACCTCCCGGTTGACGTCCCTTTCCTCATTAGTAAGGAAGAAATAGTTCTCACCGCTTCGGTTGATCAAGGTTTCATTTTCAAGCCTTTGGAGGCTCTCTTCAATTTGGCGGCGAAGGGCAAGCCGATCCGTATCGATCTCGTTGAGGCATAGGGTGACCAGGTTGTCCACGTTGCCCTTGATCTCTTCGACATACCTTACTAAGAACAGTACCTGCAGCAGCTTGATATCGAAGGGCTCAAGGCTCGGGTTCTCGGCGGCCTGCTCGATGGTGCGCTTCACGGTGGTATCAAGAAAGCTCTCTATAGAGGGATAGAAATCATAGAGGGGAACCAGTACACCCACTTCCTTCAAGGCCACGGTTTGGGCCGCCGATTGGAAGGCATCCAACATGGATCTTTCGCCTTTGGCCAGATGAAGCCCGGTGGCACCCACGCTGCGGATGACCTCGAAGATCTTTTGGAGAAGGCGAAACTGGTATGGGGCAAAGGGATAGTTGCCGGCGAAATCATCTCCATCGGCATAGGGTTTGAGGGTCATGCCGCAATCCCTGAAGGTCAGTTGGTGGCGGAGGATATCGCCCTTTTCGGCAAAGATGGCCTTGAGATCCTCTACCACTGTCTCCTCTTTTTCCAGCAGTCGTTTTTGGATGACTTCATCGGCATTGGCGCTGGATAGGGATAGCCGGGTCTGGAATCGGCCCTGAATCTTGGAGAAATCATTCTTGGTGGCCGTTCTGAGTGCACCAAGGACCTTATCGATTTCCTCCTGGGATGTCACGATCACCCAGGCTCTCCCCTCACAAAGGGTGCCAAGGTCTTCTGCGACGGTCTGAAGGTTGAGCATGAGATGGCCGTCCGTGCCGATGAATTGGCCGATCTCATCCACGAGGAAGACGAGACGTTGATTGGGACCTTGGGAATCCAGGTATTCCTTGACCCAGGTGGAAAAGTTTTCCACGGTGAGCGAGAAATTGTTTTCGGCGTTATCGATCCATTTCTCTGCTGATTCCCTGCTTTGACCCAAGGTCCGCACATAGGCCTCTACCACCTGATCCCGGTTGAATTCATAGGCATCACGCTCTTCTGTCCATTCAGTCTTGGTGATATCCCTATAGGCGTCATGGAATGCTTTAAGCTTCCCCTGGTTGTCCAAGTAACGCTCCAGATGGGCAATGTGGGGATGGTCCCCGTCATACCCCTGCATTTCGTTGAGGACCTTCAAAAATACGGAGAGGATGGCGTCTCGACCTGCCTTGCTGTCGGCCTTGCTGTCGATGTTGAAGAGGATAACATCGGTGTTGGAGGCCACGGTCCGCTTGATATCTCCGAAGAGCATGGCGTCTTCCACTTTGCCATCGAAGAATTCAACCGCCCTTTTTGTATTACCCTCATAGGAGTGGGGCCTGTTACTCAGGAGATAGGACAGCACTTTCAGAAAATGGGATTTCCCGGAGCCGAAGAAACCGGATATCCACACCCCCATCTTGCCGGTGACGGCCGGATCATGGGGGTCGTCAATGACATTTAGATAGGCGGACAGGAACTTCCGGAAATGCTTATCCAGTTCTTTGGTGATGACAAACTCGTCCAGTTCCTGCCATACGGAGCGGTCGTCTAATTGGTGGGCCTTGACCACGCCGTTGATAGAGCGGAAAATGTCTTTTTTGAACAGACTCTTGATTTGCATAACCACCTCGTTTTTCACCACGAATTACACGAATTACACGAATAAAAAAATATGGTTACTGTACAGATGGCTTTTATTCATACTTTTCCGTGTTTCGGCTTGGGAACCCACTGTATGTGTATTCATTCTCACAAACTCTTTCAAAACTTATTGTTCTTACTATTCGTGCAATTCGTGTGATTCGTGGTCAAAGTCTGAAAGCTCTGTAATAGTTGTTGCTTTTGATTTTGCCGAACAACCGAAGGGCCTGGGCATCATATCGGCCCGGGTAAAACATCACAAGCGGCGTCTGCCCCATGACCGTTTGCAGGTTATTGAGCAGGTTATGCGATCTGACCAGTGGCCAGACACTCCCAACACCGGAAATAAGTACGAGGTCCTGCTCCTGGGGCTGGACGACTTCCACAAATATCTGCACCAGTTTTTCTGACTTTAGAGGCCCACGGAGGGCCTTTTCGAGTGCCTTGTCGCCCTTATCCCTTTGCATCTGGAAGGATTTCTCCAACAGATTGCGCTCCCCGAGATGATCCACAACGAGATCGAACAAGTTAATATGTTTCACCTGTAGTCCCGGCCTGTTCTTGGGGATATGGGTCATGAGGAACTGAATATGTTCACGGACGCGGAGTTCCGCTTCGGGCGGATAGTCAAAAATATAAAAGGCAATCTCATTCCCAAGCCCCTTGCCGCTTAGGAACTCGGTTGAAGTGACCTTTGGAAGGATCTCGTTTAGGCGCTGCGTCAAGGAATCAGTCATGGGGCCACCTGAATGCAACGGAGAACGTAATGCTCATTATACTTCTCCAGATATTTAAGCACCTGCGAGGCAATATGGACTGTTTGCAATTTTCTGGATCTGGTATTTTCTAAATAACCGGCCTGAGCCAGAATTTGGAAAACGGACGACCGGAGTCGTTTCCTCGTGGATTCGTTCCAAACCGGCATATCCTGGTCACGCCCCCGGCAGTCGTCGAGGTAATCCTCCCAGCTTTTGTTCGAGAGGGATGTGCTGAACAGCCGGTAATGGTCCCTGACAATTAGATCGAGGAAATCGCCCAATAGCGAGCTGTGCTTCACAGCAGCGGCCAGAACCGCATGGGTGGCCACCGTGCCCGTACCGTCACGGACGAGACTCCAAAGGTCGGCACCCATGGTCTTTAGACGACCACGGATAAGCCGGTTTAGCCGCCTCGCGGTTTCAGGACTCCGGGCCTGGAGCACATTCTGCTCAACGATAACCGCTTGCCAGCCTTGTTTGTCAATGCCGCGTAGGAGCAGATCAGCGATAATCCTGCTCTCTGAAACCTTCAGCGATCCTGCGGTGATGTCGGCTTTGTATCTCATAGTTGCTCGGTCATAGGTCCATAAGAAACTCTTGAATAACCCATTCAATCAACCGGTTTTTATCAGGTGATCAGAGAGGCTTTCATGTGTTTTCACCGGGTCCAGACAACAAAACCCCGCTCTTCATCTGTTCAGAGTAACGGGGTTTTGGACGACCATAGACCATTTCAAATCCTCTTTCCTTCTTTTGGTGTTGAAAGAAGAGTCTTGGCAAAGCAATATTGCCTAATATCGTTTATAAATAAATACACAGGAAGTCAATTAAAATGCCTTCCCGCATGAAAAACTGTCAGGTTATCATAACACTTTTTGCCGGCTCCGTTCAAAAAGACTGCATGTACTAACATTATGATGGATAGGAAAAGGTATTTCCTTGAGATTTTTTTTGACCATTGGCATAATCCGTGACAATATTACAAAAAGACTGACACACCTTAAAGGGGTAGACTGAACAGGAACCCTGGAAGGTGTCTTGTTTATCTCTCACGGTATCCACAGCCCGCAACATTACTATTATGGCTAAGAACAAGGCAGAAAAGCGAAAGGCTAAGCGGAAGTCCAAGATCAAAGAACGGCATAAAGCTCAAGCTGCAAGTACCAAAAGGGAACAGGCAGATTTCTATTTCTATGAGGCAGGCTGGTACCAGGAAGGGGGCAACTACAAAAAGGCCCTTATAAATTTGCGAAAAGCACTGAGGCTCATGCCGTATAACCCCGACTTTCTTGAGGCGCTGTATGATCTTGGGTCCCGGATGGAACGGGATGATATCCGGCTTGAAGCCCTTTCCCGATTATACAACATGGAGCAGATCGATGATGAAGACCTGATCGACCTTGTCAATCTGCTTTCAACTGATGGGCAGTATCAAAAGGGCCTCGAAGTATCTGAAAGGCTACTTGTCCTCCTTCCTTCCATGAAGGGTACCGGCAAAAAGAGGCTTCTTAAACAAATTGGCAAATTGCAGGATTACTGCCGTGCCCGAATTTCCTTTCAGGACACACAAAAGAATCAAAAAAGGGAACGACCTGCTTCAAGACCTCTACGAGAAGAAAAACAACCGGCAGACGCGCCGGCGCCTGTTCCCCCGCGTGCCGTAAGACCTGCTTCAAAAGCAGCTTTGCCTGACATCCCTGTCACCATTATCCTTAATACCGACGTATTTCATAAGGCCTTGTCCCAGGAACATACCACAACGAGTCAAAAATATGACTTGGCCTTGATGGCCCACAGTATAAGGTTTAGGGATTCCTTTGAAAATCTCATCTGCCTGTCCGATCTCAAGGGAGTCCGGTCCTTTTGGTATCAGGAAGAGACCGCCCGGAAAGTATTGAGGGGCTTTCGGGGGCGGGCGCTCCTGTCTGATGAAGTGGGATTGGGCAAGACCATAGAAGCTTCCATTATCCTTAAAGAGTATATGCGGAGAGGAATGGTCCGATCCGCTCTGATACTGACCCCAACGCCCCTCGTGAGCCAATGGCAGGAGGAGCTGCGAACCAAATTTGACCTGGATTTCCCTTCCACGGATGACCAGCATTTCAAGACAAAAGGCTTGAAGTTCTGGGAAGCCCCTTTTATTTTGGCCTCCATCAATCACGCCAAATCCCGGAAAAACTTCGCTGCAGTCACCAAAAGAGAATACGATATGGTCATAGTGGATGAAGCTCATCATCTAAAAAACCGCAATACTCTCAACTGGCAGCTCGTCAATTCCCTGAAAAACCGCTTTCTGCTTCTTCTGACGGCGACTCCGGTCGAGAATAACCTAATGGAACTGTACAATCTCATCACCCTGCTCAAACCGGGCCAGCTCAAAACCTCCTCAGCCTTCCGGAAAGAATTCATGACAAAAGGAGATCCCACCGACCCACGAAACCGAACACGGCTGAAGGAACTTCTCGGTCAGGTGATGATCCGAAACACAAGGGCCCTTGCCAAAATAGATATCCCGCCCCGGTTTGCCCAAACCATGCGGGTGGACTCGTCTGAGGCTGAAAAGACCCTTTATGATCGAATCAGCCAACTTATCCAATCAATCAATCAGACAAATGGCAGGGGGCACAAGCTTCTGCTGAAAAACCTTCTTGAGGAAGCCGGGTCGTCCCCCAGGGCTGTGGATTTGACATTATCGCGTATAATTTCAAAGAATGTTCTCTTACCGGATCATGAAAAGGAGATACGGGCTGTCCACAACCTGTGCATATCCATTGGTACTACCAGCAAAAACAAAGTACTTTCTAAATTGCTGAGTGCCGACAAAGGGAAGAAGATTGTATTTGTAAAATATCTCGGTACAATGGAGCATCTGTCGGATTATTTGTCCTTGAAGCAGATTCCGCATGCTATCTTTCACGGCGGTATGAGCAATGCTGCCAAGGACAAACAGATTCAAAGCTTTAGAGAAGAAAAGGATGTCCTGGTCACCACAGAGATTGGCGGTGAGGGAAGGAATCTGCAGTTCTGCCATCAGATGATCAATTATGATCTACCCTGGAATCCTATGAAGATCGAACAACGCATAGGTCGTATCCACCGCATTGGACAGAAAAAGGAAGTTATGATTTATAACCTCTGCGCCACGGGAAGCATTGAGGATTACATCCTGGATATTCTTGATCGCAAAATCAACATGTTTGAAATGGTAATAGGCGAGATCGACATGATCCTGGGGCGTGTCCGGGGTGAAAAGGATTTTTCTGAAATGGTCTTTGATATATGGGCCGATGCAATATCGGAAAAAGAGAGGGAAAAGGGATTCGGACAACTGGCGACCCAGATAAAACGGAACAAAACCCAACATGAAAAGACCAAGGCCTTAGATGAAAAACTCTTCGGGGAGAACTATGAACTCTGATCAAGACCGTTCTCTCGAAGTCTTTGTCTCAGCCTTTTTTGAATCCTGCGACGCCGAGACAGAGGCAAACGACAAGGCGATACAAGTACTCCTCCCGGAAGATATGGCCTTTCGCCTTAAGACTCCGGAGTTCTTCGAGATTGAAACAGGAACCAATGCGGGAGGAAATTACACAGTCAATTACGGCTCCGCTCTGCTGGAAAAGATGGTGTCCGTAACCTGCGCCGAAGTACCTATCGTGGTTTGTCGTCTTGGTTTTAATTATCTCAAAAGTCAGGGTTTTGAAAAGCTGATCAAGGACCGGTTCAGTATGCTCGGGGCCGTAGGACGGGTTGAAAACACCGCAGAGATAAGAACTGAATATATTATTCTCAAATGCCGCTATCTGGCCCAGAGCGACGAACAAAAAGAGGGCCTCAAGACCCTTGCCTTTAATCTCGAAACCGGCGCATTTGTCCCTGAAATGGATATGATGCTCCATTCCATTGAAAAAACCTTTGAGTCCGAACCTCAGAAAAACCTGATGGAAGACCACCGTGTCGGCAGGATCATAGAACTGGTTCAACGACATTCCCATGCTGTTCTGGCCCAGGAAATCGAACCATTTAAGCAAAGCATGAACCGGAGATTCAGGCGAGACGTTGACAACCTAAAAGAATATTACGAGGCCCTGCGAAAAGAGATGGAAGAAAACCTGAAAAGACCAGGACTTTCCGACCAGCTTATCACCGAACGTAAGGAAAAAATCGGTCTAATTCCAGAGGAATTAAAAAAGAAAAGGAACGATCTGTACAAAAAATACAGTATCAAGGTCAAAATCGATCCAGCCGGTATCATGCTGCTCCGCACCCCGGCAGTAAAAATCCTATACAACGCTTCAGTGGGTCGCAAGAAAAGCCGCTTCACCATCATTTACAACCCAGCCACAAAGACTCTCGACCCCATAGTCTGCCAGGGATGCGGCGATTCCACCTTCAGTCTTCGCTTTTGCAGCCAATTACATCTGCTCTGCCCGGCCTGCAGTTCGGCCTGTCCGGTATGCGGAAAACAGTGACAAACACTTTCGGAGGCTAAAAAATTCCCAGATTTTCAGCAAGTTCAATTACCCTCCTCTCGATATCATCCGTGATTTCACGCATGAATGAGATGGATTTTCCTGTTGGGTCTTCCAGATTCCATTTCTCATCCGGCACACCGGGAAAGAACGAGCATGCATCATCACAGCCCATTGATACAATCAAATCCGGTTTCCCAAGGCTTGCAGTATCCTCAATCGACTTTGGTTTACGAAAGGCCATATCAATACCCTTTTCCCTCATGACCTCTTCCATGAGCGGGTTGACCTCCTCTGCCGGCGCACTTCCAGCGCTTTCAGCTTCTATTCGGTCCCCCGCATGATATTGGGCAAGGACACTTGCAATCTGACTGCGACAGGCATTTTCTGTGCAGACAAACAGGATTTTTTTTCTTTTCAGAAATGGTGTTACAAGAGTCCTGGCCCTTTCTTCTGCATCCGCAAGGGCTGTGGCATGTCTTGCTATATCTCCTGACCCCTCGATCTGTCTAAATGTGAGGCTCCCCTCAAAGCCTGCACCAACCGCGTCAAAAAAATACTTGGCCGTGAGACTGACGCCCTCAAACAGATTTTTTCCTTTTGAGGCACCCATCGCCAGTAAAAACCCGCGCCGCCACTGCCTGCCTGGATCCGTAAACTTGTGTATGTATCTCCTCGCCCAAAGCATTTGGGACCTGTCAATAACGGCTTTCATCTGGGCAGTAGGGCCATAAAAGAATACAGGTGTTGCCATAACTATGATGTCTGCCTGGAAAAGCAGAGGGTAAATCTCCTGCATATTATCATCAATAGGACAAAAGCCCTTTTCTTCACAAACGCCGCATTCCTGACAGGGAGTGATATTTTTCTTGGCCACATCGAAACATTGTATTCGAGCCCCGAGTCTTTCGGCTTCTGCAAGAAATGCCGAAAGGAGGATGTTAGTGTTTCCTTTGATGCGCGGGCTTCCCTGTAAACCAAGGACAAGCATTAAATGTACTCCTTTCCTTTATTTTATCTTAGAAAACCACGTCCTGTGGGCGTGTTCAGAGACATTGTCTCTGTCCTATTTGGTGGTCAATAGCCAATCCACCTGAGTTCCTTATATCACAGATCAAGGTATGAGCACATGACCATTTGGAAGTCATGATTAGAATTGCTGATCCGATTCACGAGAACTTGCTAATCCGCATTGATATATGATATAATTTTACCTATACTTTGATGGTCCTGTAAAAAATCTCCAAACCCCTTGCACAAAGGGTTTGTGGGTTATTGAAAAATGTTCAAGTTTTTGAAACCTGCCTGATTTTCTCCGAGCCGTAGGCGAGCCGGAGGCCCGCTTGTCTGAGTTAGGGATTCACGAATCAGGCTGAGGGGATTAGTTTCAATTTCTATATTCCGTAATCCAAAATTCCGGCTTGTCCGGATTAGGAGGTTAGCAAATGAAAGTCCATCTGAAAATTGAAGGGATACACAGTCTTTACAAGCTCATGCATAAAAAAAAGGCCCTGGATTTTGATTTTCCCGGAAATACCCTGCGCGACTTCGCAAATGGTCTGCGTAAAAAATATGGCCCCGGCGTGGATAAGGCCATCTTAGACAACCAAGGGGAAATTGACATGGAATTACGTGTGGTCGTCAATTTTTCGAAACACCTATCATACGGTGAGCGTATGGACACTCCTCTAAATGATGGAGATACGCTTCATTTAATGACTGTAGGGTGAGGTTAAGTCACGCAGTCAGGTAGACTGCAACCCTATCAAATCCTTTCATACTGATGTGGGAAAGGTGATAGAAAAAGCAAATTGTAAAGGTCTCAGGTCTTGGACTCTTAAGAAGGAGGTTGCCGCATTCGTTTGATCGCGCTGTGACGGCGTTTGTCATCCAGACGGCGTTGCCTGGATGCAGCGGTCGGCCGTGTTTTGCGGCGGGGAACGGGTGGTTCAACGGCCCTGCGTACTAATTGAACAAGGCGATCTATGGCATCCTGGCGGTTACGTTCCTGTGAACGGAACCGTCGGGCATCAATAACGAGCACACCCTCATCATTGATCCGCTTCCCCGCCAGGCGAATAAGCCTGTCACGAACATCTTCGGGCAGGGAAGATGATTGAACAACATCAAAGCGAAGTTGAACTGCCGTCGAAGCCTTGTTGACATGCTGTCCACCCGGACCCGAAGCGCGCACAAAGACCTCTCTGATTTCGCGTTCATCGATGGTAATATTGTTATTGATCCGGATCATATGAGGACAAGGCCTTTTAATCCACAGATTACGCAGACCCGCCTGCCATTGCAAGGCACGAGCGGGCAGGTTACACGGATTACTCTAATCACTTGAAGTGCAATGCAAAATCTGTAGGGTTTAATTCCCCGCAGCTTGCTGAGCCCCCTTCCCTTCTCTATTCAGATGCAACAGTATACAAAAACCTCCGCCGACTCGTCTATCAGTTTCTTCCTCCATTGGCAATTCCCGGTTTTCCCATTGCCCCGGTATAAGATTCCGTATCTGCTCAATAAAGCGGGGTTTAAGGGATCGAGTGGACTGTGTTTACAGGTTCCTGTGGCAAAAAATCTCGAATTGTACTAAGTACAGAGTTCGTCAATTAGTTTAGTAGAAAATGATTGAGTTGGAAAATTATTATCCTCATTTCAAAGGATCACAAGTATCAAACCAGCGAATATCCAATTTTCTTGCTTAAAACGAATAGGTCTGTGATTTTAACCACTTAACTATTCGATCACTCAACCACTCAACAAGGTCTGAAGTAATCATCACACCGGTCATAACCGGTTCGGAGAGCATTGCATGGGTAAATCAAAAAAATACTATGCCGTCGCCAGGGGTTATAAGCCCGGCATCTATACCGACTGGTTCGGCCCAAACGGTGCTGAAGCACAGATCCGCGGGTATACCAGGGCCCGCTATAAGGGCTTCCCCTCTCTCGCTGAGGCGGAGAAATGGCTGCAGAACCCGGCATATACAAGGGCACCGGCCGGCATAAAGCATCCTGATACCACCGTTGATGCACCTGGTGTAAAGCCGGGCACGATCATCGTCTATACCGACGGGGGCTGCCGCGGTAATCCGGGACCGGGGGGATATGGTGCGGTCATCATCGATGGGGAAAACAGGGTTGAACTCGCACAGGGCTTTTGCATGACCACCAACAACCGAATGGAGCTGATGGCCTGCATTGCGGCTTTAGAGGCATTAAAGACTCCGGCAGACGTGATCCTGCACAGCGATTCGCGCTATGTTGTCAATGGCATCAGCAAGGGATGGGCCCAGAGATGGCGCGCTAATAACTGGATGCGTACAAAGAAAGATGCCGCCGAGAATGCCGATCTGTGGGCGCAGTTGCTGGATCTGTGCGACAAGCACAGGGTACGGTTCGTCTGGGTGCGCGGGCATGCCGGAAACCTGGGAAATGAGCGCTGTGATGAGCTGGCCACCCAGGCCGCAGACGGCGAGGACCTCCAGGACGACCACGCCTATGTCCAGGGCCACACCAAAGCTCCAGGCAGCCTCTTTAACTATGAAAGTGCCTAAAATGAGCTAAAGTGCCTAAAATGCCTAAAGTTGGTGTTAATTTTTTATTCGATGTTGGACGTTCATCTTTTTCCACCACTGGCTTTCCGGGCATTGCACAGAATTTCTTGTGCTTTTTCACAAAACTCAATTGTTGACTGTCTAAAAGCCTTCAGCCTTTAGCCTATCCACCTG
>JAYEIR010000116.1:0-3469 GCA_034660135.1 Thermodesulfobacteriota bacterium | reverse complement strand
CCATTGCATGATACGTCTGAATTTATTGACCTGGAGTTCTCTAAGCTTTTCCCTTGGCAGGGTTTCAAGCAGGGGGTTCCAGTACCTGTCTGATTTAGGGTGCATTGTTATCCTCCGTTTTGCGGTTAGTGCCTGAACGAAAACCATGAATTTTATTTTTCAATTCAGACCATAAATTATTAGCATATTAAGATTGATGATTTTTTGCGAGATCAGCAGCCATTGGCAACGCCCCTTTCTCTCTGTCTTTTTTCTTGCCAAATCTCTGCTCTCTCAGGGACAGATCTTTCCTTGCCACGGCCTTGCCAGCCTGCGTTATAAACCAACTCTCGATCTGATCCTCCAACCAGGCTACATATCCGGCGGGGTCTAATTTGAAACGCCTGACATCGACTTCGAAGCCATAGTCGGAAAATCTCCACAGTTTGTCGGCATCCTTGACAATCGCATCATTGATGGAAACAGGTTCTTTTCTTGAGTCGTGCCCAAGGACAATCTCAACAATTTCTTCGGTCAGGTCCGGACTATACTTCACTACTTCAAGAATCTTTCTGGCAATCTTTGCTCCCTCTACCTCATGAATCCTGTTAAGTTCCGTGTCCCTTGGGCCAGGTCCAAATGCCCTAGGATGAAGTTCCTCAGGTATCTTGATCCATCCCACGTCATGTAGAATTATAGCCGGGAGGACCACACATTCATTGCCCTTTTCAGCATCACATAACCTGCGGGCGAAAGAATAAGATATTTTAGTATGAATATCATTATCCCTTGTGGAAAGGTATGGTTTTGCCAAGTCATATATTTTGACGTAGGATCCTTCCATTATATCTCCACGCAACAAATTACCCCGAGGTAAATCTCAAGTAAAGTGAAAAAACCCATCCGCAAGACCTGTTTCATTGAGGCTTGTAACGCCCTGGTGGAGCTTGCCGCAAAGCCCAAGTCAAAAGTCCTTCATCATATTATCCATAAAGTAAGGGATATCAATATGACCAACAGGGGCCAGTACCCGGCTTGTGGTTATTCCAAGGATACATTTCGGGGCTTCTCAGCAGACCTTTTTGTCTTTCATATTACTAAGGAACGTGGACGAAATAACTTCCACAACTATGCATCCCGGCTTCAGGGCATCTTTGTCCGGTCCTCAATCTCAAAATCCTCGAAATAGTCTTGCTATTACTGTGGTTTTGAGCTTTCGGATCGAACAAATCCACCCTAAATCCGAGCGCCTACTTACGGAAGTTGTTTCGTCCACGTTCCTAATCAACAAGTGTCAGGGCCCCTGGTGCACACCACTTGTAACACTGCGGGTCCGGCGGTTCACCGCAGAAATCACACTTAAGAGAAATACCAGTATCGGGTTCCTTGAACACGGATTTTACCGGACAGGAAGCTCGACACACCACACATCCATCAATTTCCTTGCCATCCACTACAACAATTCCTTTCGAGTTACATGCTGCTTCCATATAGGGACCAGCTATTACAGGAAGGCATATATCGTCCCTGACAAATACCCTTATCCTTGATCTGCGTGGATTGACAGAGTCTGTATGCTGCAAAGAACAGGCTACCTCACAGAGCTTACACCCGGTACATCTGGAATAATCTATCTTTAATCTCATTTTATCCCTGCCCCTTCATTTTCCAATCCTAATTCGCGCAGTTTTTCAGCCGTGGGAACACCATCTTCATCCCACCCCCGTAATCTATAGTACTCAGGAAGCATATTAGCTAATGGTACCACCCTGTTTTTGACACGAGGTTCATCTGTTATCCTCTTGGGAAGACTATCGTCCTTCCCGGTAAGCCCTGCCTTGAGATTGAAAATCCTTTCAAGATTCCATATCCTTTCACCCATAAAGATCAATTCTTCATCTGTATAATCAAAACCTGTTATGGTACGTAACCATATACCCAACTTTTCGTTCCAAAGCGGGCCATGATAGATAATCCAGCAAAGAACCGCTGAATCAGCAAGGGACAGGAAATCCTGGTCTCTTTTTGTGAACTCAATAGCACGGTCAGGATCTTTTCTGCCCTCATAAAACGGCAATGTAGCCTTGGTGTGGCAGGCGCCGACATTACTTGTCGCATATTGCAGCCCAAGGACGTCAAAACACTGGGGATGCCAAGCAGGGATACCCTGTTTCTTTATCCCCATAAACAGCTCCGAATATCCATACTTCTCAGCAACGTAATAGCCACCTTCAGCAAGTTGCTCACCAAAGTCCTCTCGGTATGCAGTTTTCTTAATCAGCTCTAACATGTCCTTTATATTGCCGAAGTTAAGCGCATACCCTATGTCTTTTTCAGGCAGATATCCTCTTTCAAAGAGTTCCATGGCACATGAAATAGTGGCCCCGGTAGTTATGGTGTCAAGACCGAGTTCATTACACAGATAATTGGCCCTTGCCACATCCTCTATCTCCTCAATACCACAATTTGACCCCAATAAGGCTATGCTCTCATGCTCCGGCCCTTTAGCAGACCAGGGATACTCCGGGTCATCTAACTTGCTTCTCTTGCTGCACCCAAACGGACAGCCCATACAGGCCTCATCCCGCACAAAAAGTTTTTCCTTGATATATGCCGGATCTTCAAGCTTTTTATAGGGCTCAAAATATCCGGACTGAAAGTTAAAAGCAGCTTGAGACTTGCTACTATTGGCCCTCCCTACAAGTGACCATGTGCCCCACATATTTCTCTTTTTCAATTCGCCGTTATCTCTGCCCTCTTGGAGAAAATCCGCGACCGCTTTTTTAAAAGCATCGACATCCGCTATATCAACCTGACCTGTTCCACTACATACAATGGCCTTCAACTTCTTAGAGCCCATTACAGCTCCCAGACCCGAACGACCTGCAGCCCTGCCGCCATCGGCCATAATACAGGCAAATCGAATCAGATTCTCTCCTCCAGGGCCAATAGATACCACAGCAGTATTGCTGGCCTCCCAGGAGTCAAATTCATCCTCGATCTTGGCTTTCAGAGTCTCCTCTGTATCAGTGGCCCATTTACCCCACAGATACCCTGCCGGTCTCAGCTCTACAACATCATCTCTAATATAAAGATACACAGGCTCAGTTGATTTACCTTCAACAATAACAAGGTCATAACCTGCATATTTCAAATTGGCTCCAAAGTAACCACCACAACATGGGTTGCATATGCCACCGGTCAGAGGCGACTTTGACACGACTATAAACCTTCCGCCCGCCGGAGCCCCTGTACCAGTTAATGGACCAGTAGCAAAAATCAGCTTGTTCTCCTCTGAAAGCGCATCAATAACGGGGTCTATTTCATCCGTCAATATCTTTAGACCCATGCCACGACCGCCTATATAATTCCTCGCCAAATCAAGGGGCATGTCCTCAACAAAACATTTTCCTTTTGAAAGATTAACCCTTAAAATTTTACCTTTCCAACCAAACATCTTGCTCCCCTCCGCATTTAATGCAAATTAACA
>JAYEIR010000115.1:0-16289 GCA_034660135.1 Thermodesulfobacteriota bacterium | reverse complement strand
TCTAATCAGCTCCACGGGAAGGGGCTGTTAGACTCTGGGAGCAGCTCTCCTTTTTCATAACGATCAAATCGAAAGGGCCTTAACAAGCTTTGCTCTTCCCCCATGATCTCTTTTGCCGCCAGTTTTCCCACACCAATCATCTTGTATCCGTGGCTGGAGTCTGCGATCAAATAGCAATTCTGCCTCATAACATCAAAAATGGGGAAATTATCAGGGGTGAAGGCCCCGAGGCCGCCCGATGGCTCCTTCCTGTAACGATAGTGCTGGTCTTCATACCTCTTTTGACAGTGGGCCAGGGCAGAGGTCCACGTATGGGCAAATTCCGGTCCCACGATGAAATCCGGGGAATCAATGCCATATGGGTCCACTTTCACCTTTTCCTTCTTCACAAGATTCGGCGTGGCGCCCCCCTGAATGCCATTGAAATGAAAATCGGGCTTGTAGTAGATTCCCCACGGCTTTTCGGTGATCAGGGAGCCATCTTCGCTGGAAAGGAGAGGGGCGTCGGTATCCACATGAATGACCGGCGGCATCTTGCCGGTGTTGTTCATGCCGTAGGATGGTTCCACTCCCAGGGTCCCTTCCTGAAGAGACCAGTATGTCCACATTTTGGCATCAGGATGAACATTCCCGTCATTGTCTGTGATGTCAATTTTGTCGGGCAATTCGAGCATGTCCCAGAAGCTATTTGCCCAGGGTCCCGCTCCGATAACAACATAATCACATTCAATGCGGCCTTTTGAGGTTTCCACTGCAGTTACACAGCCATTATAGGGCAACCCTGTCACGCTGACACCGGTGAGAATTCGGACACCTTCAGCCTCGACCTTGTCTGCCAGACGGTAGAGGGCCTTTGTGTTGTGTGCATAACCGCCCCTCTTTTCATGCAGGATAGAGGTTACGTTTTGGGCCTGCCAGTCCTCAAAGACGTTCTCCTTCATATATTTGAGGCAGTCTTTCTCTCCTTCGATGAATTCCGAGTCATATCCGATATCTTCTTGCCGGCTATGAATATCGGCCACA
Source organism: Thermodesulfobacteriota bacterium (assembly GCA_034660135.1). GTDB lineage: Bacteria > Desulfobacterota > DSM-4660 > Desulfatiglandales > Desulfatiglandaceae > JAYEIR01. The sequence continues at coordinate 15,266 of JAYEIR010000115.1, read as the reverse complement.
TCGGCATGCATGTGCTCAGGGGAGATCTGCATGTAACCTACAGGGATGTATCCATATCCCTGGGCGTCTTCTTCCCATACGTCCACGCTATGGGCAATCAGTTCCTGCATAGCCGGTTGATAATAGTTGTTGCGTATGATACCGCAGGCGATTCCGGATGCCCCGGCGCCTATGGCGGTCTTGTCGATGACAAGGATATCCTTGCCCGAACCCCGGCGCCTGGTTTTGAGCTCCTTTGCGAGATGCCAGGCCGTGCTCAATCCATGGATTCCTGCTCCGATAATGATGTACTTTTTATGGGTTGGTAGTGACATTATTTTCCCTCCTTTTACTTGAATGGGTCCCATCGAACAGTCTGGTTTTCATAAGACGGCGGAAACTGCTGCAAAAATTCATCATAATAATTAATCTCCTTAAACGAAGCAAAAGGCAAACCGCAGGTCGTTTTAGGCCTCCGCTTTATCTCTTCGGGATCAATCTTCTCGGCCACAATTTCATCCATCACATCATCCATGCCCGTACCCATGGCAAACCTGAGCTTCTCACGATTAGCAATCTTTTCGGGCAGCATGTCTCTGAAGGCCTCTTTCAAAACATACTTCTCAACCTGCTTTTCCCCATAAATCTTCCATTCCATGGGAATTTTTTTGCTGAAAGCAACCACCTTTGCGTCTAAAAAGGGTGTCTTATAAACAACGGCATTGGCCATCCATGCCCGATCCAGACGTCTAAGTGCCGTATTGTAAGCGATATCCAGCAGTTTCCGGGCAAGCCGCTCCCTCTGCTCATTGCTCTTTACTCTCGGGTTCTTGAGAACCATACGATACCCCCCGAACAGTTCATCAGCGCCCTCGCCAACAAGAACAGCATTAGAATATTCCTTGACCATCTTAGAGACATAATAATTGGATATAGTTCCAGAAATACAGTCTTCATCAAAACTTTCCAGATACCACACTGCCTCTGAAATGAAGCCTGCAATATCTTGATCGGAAATGAGATAGACATGATGTTCCATGTCTAAGAAATCGGCCATTAACCTGGCATGTTCCAAGTCCGGACCAGGAGATCTCTCTATGGAACCGGTGAACAGGTGTACATCTGGGTTGAACTCCCTGGCTATGGCAGCTATAATAGAACTGTCCAGCCCGCCGCTTAAAGCGATGGCATTCACGTCATCCATTCTCTTTTTCACCGCTTCTATGACAAGTCCTCTTAGGATATTAGCGGTCTCTTTCAGATCCCCCGGTTCAGGCACTTCAGGAGCAAAGGCTTCAAATTCCTTCATTCCCTGCTTTGTGCTGAAAGTATTTCCGGGCGGAAGTTCCTGGATGTTAAATTGAACATGATCTCTTAATCCCTTCATCTCCGTACTAAAGTAAAATGTGTTATTCTCCGAACCAAAAAAGAGTGGCCTGGCCCCCACAGGGTCCCGCGCAAGGATTACTTCGTTATCTTTTTCCACAATGGCGCAGGAGTAACTCCCTTCTAAGTGTTTAAAGCAATTCCTTCCGTGCTTTTCATAGTATTCTCTGAACAGATCAATGTCTGTTTGACCATCAGGCCTCCCATTAAAGAGTCTCCCATCAAAAAGCATGAAAGGGGTTTCCTCAAGAGAGACACAAGATGTCCTCTCGGGAGAGAGGTTAATTTCATTAGCGCCTAAGGCCCCCCTGTCGTCGTTTAAAGAACGGACGATGCTATTATCCGGGCCACGGTGCCGCATCAGTTTTGACATCTTTCCCAATTGTTTTGCGCTGTCGGTTGAGATTCTTCCGTCCTGCGATACAATTCCTGCTATACTTGCCACTTAAATGCCTCCTAAATGAATTTGTTTGACTCAGTTAACAAAAATCTTGCCTAAATTGGCCGTGGTCAGGGGATCGTCCATATACATCCCGAGACCATTATGCTTAACCGATTCCATCCCCCTTTCATCATAAATCGGCATCTCCACATCAGGGGCATCTTCGGGGGTAATTTTTTCGGCGATTTGAATAGCCTTTTCCAGTTTTTCAAAGGAGAAATCGATCAGATACCTAAGAAAGGCAAAGGGATGACGTATCATGTGGACCCCGTATTTCAGACAGAGGGCCTGGCCCATTTTGGCATCTGCATAGGCCCTTTCCGTAAGATGCTCCTCATGAGTAGTCCCCCCGCTTTGACACGTGGGAAGATCAAGCATAAGATTCAGATGGGTCATGAGGATATTTAATACATTGTGACTGATCAGACCATAATTTGGATTATACTCGATTCTCGTATCTGCAATGGTCGGATAGCCCGCATGGATACAGGTAACGCCTGGATTGAGCAACTGTGCGGCACAGATACCGAAGAGTACCTCTGCATGGGTCATGGACAAGACCCCGTTGTAACAATAGGGGGCGCTGATGCCTGCCATCGGCATAGCCGAAATGAACACCGGTAAACCGGCCTTAACCACTTTGACAAAATACTCAGAGAAATTTTCATTCACCTCCAAAGGGGGACGGGTTAGGCAGAATACAATCATGATATTTCCTCTTTCCTTATGGATCTCTTTGGCCCTGACAAGGGAGGCATCCGAGGTTACCGCAAAAAATAGCGGCTTTGTGCAGTTCTCCGCCATGATATTCATCTGCTGGACTTCATCTTTTAGTTTTATCCCTCTCCCCATCCCTGTTACAACCTGATTGGCTTCAGCGATTTGGGCAATACGTGCTGCATGTTCAGGGGTGGGGAAGATTCCACCTTTGCCGGCTTTGTCGTCATAGACATAGGGAGCAGTTCCTCCGATAAAAAAACTATTCATGGGTACAAAAAAATCGGCCGGCCCCGGAACAGTCTTGAGGCATTGTTCCACGAGTCCGGAGGTTACATAAATCCGGTCTTCATAAACCACAGCAAGACCCTCAGCCTCAAATCTCCTGAAAAAATCTTGTATTTCCTTGTATTTACACCCAACACCAAGGTTTTCCAGTATCCACAGGGCATCCCGATGGACCTGCAGAAGCATATCCACCGTATTCTTGCCAAAAAGAGACCTTGATGTGTCTATCTGTTTTCTATTCATTGTTTCCCTTCAAATCTTTCGCATTTTAAAAAGTGTAAAACCTGCTATTTCTCATATGCGCAAGTAAGCTTTATGTTCTTTTGCAGAAATATAGATTCTGTGTTCTTCCCATTCTGACATCTTCAAGGCCATAAAATCTTCATACAGCATATCGCCCAACATCTCTCTCAAAAACTGGCTCCTTTCTGCTTCTACCAGGGCCTCATACATGCTCCTCGGAAGGAATCTGTCATCCCAGAGCCTGGCATCGTATTTCGTTTCATAAGTGTTTCCTGCATCAGGTTCACCACAGTCGAGTTTTTCTTGAATTCCCTTTAGGCCCATAGCTATAAAGGTAGCCATTTGCAAATAGATATTTCCACCAGGATCCGGATTTCTGAGCTCAATCCTGGTATCATGCGGATCTGCAACATCAGGAACCCTGACCATAGAACTTCGATTTTGAAAGCCCCATCCTCGTATTATAGGCGCTTCCTTACCAAATATGTAGGCCTTGTAAGAATTGAATGTGGACGCCATAATGATAGATGTTTCGCGAGCATATTTCATGATGCCACCAATAAACTGCCGCGCCTCGGGGCTGAGATTGTAATCAGAATCTTTTTGGTAGAATAATTTTCTTCCTTCCACGTCCATCATCGAGAGATGGATATGCATGGCGCTTCGGTTTTGCCCGCTAAAAGGTTTGGGCATAAATGTTGCATGGTACCCAAAGTTCTCAGCAACTTTCTGGGTAACATAATTAAAAAGCAGTGTCCTGTCTGCAGCTCCTAAAGGATCTAATGGTTCGAGGTTGATCTCATGCTGGGAAGCAGTAACTTCATGGTGAGTTTTTTCGTAAATTATGCCGCACTTTTCAAGGACATCCACAATTGCTTTTCTCACTGCCTCGCCTTTATCTCGCGCCGCATGGAAATAACCGGCACTATCAGTATGAATGTCTTTACTGAATTCCTCCCCTGTTAATAGAAAAAATTCATGTTCCGGACCCGCCATAAAATTGAACCCGAAATCTGTTTCCGCCCTGGAAATTACCTTCTCAAGTAATGCTCGAGGATCCGATTTTGAACGGTGGCCTTTCTCACTATTGACTTTGCCGATCAAAAAACCCAATTTACCTGATTCCAATTCCACTATGCGAAAACTATCAGCCAAGGGTAATAACAACCGGTCACTTTCTTCCACATTGCCATAACCCGGTACCGAGCTTCCGTCAAATCCAACGCCCCTTTCAAAGACGCTGTCGATGGTCTTAGGATTAATTTGCAACGTTACGGGTCTTCCGTTAAGGTCTGTGCTAAATATCTGCAAAAAATCGACGTCATTCAACTGCTCTTTTATTTCATTCAGCGTAATACTATCGCCTTCATCCTCATCGCTTGTCATTTTCTATGCCTCCCGTTTTTGTTTATCTTGTCTGTTCTTTCCTTGCCATGTCATAGTGCGATATAATATCAAAGCATTCCAAACCTGAGTTTTTATCTATGTCTCATTTGTTGCCTTTCGAAATTGAGGCGGTGGTGGACCTGCTATTCAACTTATCAGAAACCATTCGATTTATGCCGTCTGCGCTCTTACGGTCCCTGCTTTTTCTCAAAGCCTGAATCTGGATAATCATGTTTGTTTTTTTTTCCAAACATTTTAGGGCCAAACCTATCAGTTCCTTATCATCCACATGAGGCATGAGGCCTTTCATCCTCTCAAATCTTTCAATCGACTCTTTGTTTAGGGTCACATTCAGACGATTATTTGCCTTGCCGCCCTGTTTCATAGTCCGTTTCATTAGCGAGAAAAGCGTTGAAATATTCATTAATTATCCAAAATTTACACACAGCAGTTTGAACTTAACCATAGTCTGTCACATTAGGTCATTATCTATAAAACAATAAACGATAGCACAGAAACCATTACAGGTCAAATGATTTTAATTGCAAGCATGTCTTCATGGCTGACTTAAGCAGCCACGACATTCTATATCAACCCTTTAGGCGCTTGAATTAGCCTAAATCAAAAGGAATTATAACGTAGCGCTTCGTTAACCTTTTTTCTTGACACAAATATATGCACAGGCTAAATGTTTTTCACGATCATTTGTATTCAAACTATTGCATATGAAAAGTGGGGGCCTCATTGTGAATACAGGACAGAAAGAAATCAAGTCGATCCCAATGGCTCGCCATGATTTACGTATTTTGCAGTCATTGCGCCGCATAATCAGGGCTGTCGAAATCCATTCTCGCAAACTGACAGCAGAGTACCGGATCACTGGGCCACAATTAGTCTGTTTGTTGACAATCGGCGAGAAAGGGAAGATGACCGTAAGGGAACTGGCTGACAACGTCTATCTTAGTCCCAGTACCCGTGGTGGGCATCTTGGACCGTCTTGAGAAAAAAGGGCTAATTTTTCGTGAACGAGACCGCGAAGACAGACGTCTCGTTAATATAATGTCTACTGAAGAGGGGCTGGCCCTCGCCAACAACTCTCCATCTCCGCTCCAAGACAAGCTTGCTGAGGCCCTTGAACAAACCCCGGAACTTGAGCAGGTCACTATTGCTTTATCTTTAGAACGTATTGTTGATCTGATGGAGGCCAAAAAGATCGATGCCGCCCCCATGCTCCAAACAGGACCAATCGAGGGGAACGCCGATTCTATCAGCGAGAAGAACTGAAGTTTCAAAGGTGCTTTCTCGATTCCAATATGCGATTTTATTTCTTCAACAGCCCTTCCGATCTCAATACGCGGTAAACGCTACCGCAAATACAACCCGGCGATATCCAGCGCACACCCATCACAGGACACCAACTATCCTGCCCACATATCAGTAAGAAACCATAGGCTATCTTGCAACCGGGCCTAATATATCTATGCACACACTCCAAAACATGGATCATGGCTCAACCTTATAAGTAATTATTGACCTGTTACCCTGAACCTGTTGTTCATCGTTGGAAAAATTCGATTGATCGGCAATCTAATGTCATTCCTGAAACGTTCTACCATCTAAGCTTGGAGATCCAAATGCAGCATTATCTTGCAAAGGCGTTTAAGGTTAAAGGTTAAAATTAGAATTGCTGGTTTGTTACGATTTTGGTTGATATTTTGGCAAAGATCTTGTATAGTTATTTAGTTGTACCAAAATGTGCTGTGCACCTGTAAGTATTAAATATGCCAAAAAAAAATGATATATGGGAGAGGATAACCGCAAGGGTGCAATCTGAGATTTCCCCATTGGAGTTCAAGACATGGTTTTCCCATGCAGTGCTCAAAAGATGGGACCAGGACCTGGCAATAATCGAGGTCCCCAATAAGTTTATCGCTGAATGGCTGAGAGACAACTGTGCATCTCAAATCCAGGACTCTTTTAGAGCGAATTCGGAGTTTGCTCCGAAAATCCAGTTTACTTATAGCAGCCCAACAGTTAGACAAGGCAAACCAAGACATGAAACCACTTGGAAATCGGTGTGGAATTCAGATGGTTTTCTGAATCCCATGTGGACCTTTGACAATTTTGTAACGGCTGATTGCAACAGTTTCGCATTCTCCTCTGCAATGGAAGTGGCCGGCAAAACAAGATATCGCTATAATCCACTTTACCTCTTTTCTGAATTGGGTTCAGGTAAGACCCATCTCTTGCATGCCATTGGCCACCGAATCCTCAGCAGCAACCCATCGGCAAATGTTGGATACTTGCCAGCGGACCGGTTCTCGGCACATTTTTCAATCGCCGCAAAAAAGCAAGAACTCACTAAGTTCAGGGAAAACTACAGGAACATGAGTTGTTTGCTCCTTGACGACATTCACTTGCTTGGCGGACGAGAAAAATCACAGAGAGAGTTCATACGTCTTTTTAACCTGTTCTACGAGTCCAAAAAACAGATCGTTGTGGCAGGCAAACATCTCCCCAGCCGAATTCATGACCTGCTTCCCCAGCTCAGGTCAAGGTTGGAATGGGGGCTTTTAGCGGAAATCCAGGTCCCAGACCAGAAAACCAAGAGAACCATCATAGAAAAAACGGCAAAGGAGAAAAATCTCAGCATACCGGACGACGTTGCTTTCTTCCTCTCAATGGCCACAAACGACTTAAAGATCTTAACACAGTACTTAGTCAGTCTTGCAACATATTCCTCCCTTTACCGGCATAAAATTGACATGGCCATAGTTGAAACGATAATCAAAAACAAGGACATTCATACAATAAGCATTAATGATATACAGGACCTAATAGTTGGGTATTTCAACATCTCCCTCGCTGACCTGGAATCAAATAAGAAAAGACGGTTGTTTTCCTACCCCAGACAGATTGGCATGTACTTGAGCAGAAAATTAACGGACTTGTCTTTTAGGGAAATCGGCGAAGCCTTCGGCGGCAAAGATCATTCTACCGTCATCTATGCAGTGAAATGTGTTGAAAAATCTAAAGAAGTAGATAAAAATGTTTTGGATGATATCAACAATCTTAATAATCTTCTTTCACGGGTTTGGTAACATATTAAGCACTGTAAGAAAGAACTGAAACAATGTTTTTCTGGAGGCAAAAATGGAAATAAAAATTGACCGAAACGAACTGTTTAGAAGTGTCTCAAGAGTTCAAAGCATTATTGAGAGAAAAAGCAATATGCCTATCCTTTCAACAATTCTCTTGACCACAAGTGGGGAAAGTCTCCGTGTTTCCGCTACTGATCTGGAACTCTCATTTCAAGAAATCGTTCCGGCCCAGATTGTAGAAGAAGGAAGCGTGACAATATCAGGAAGGAAGCTCTTCGAAATTCTAAAAGAAAGCAAGACACCTGAATTTCATATAAAAGAGAAGGAAAACAACTGGGTATTTATGTCAGACGATGTTGCGCGATTTGATCTTGCTTGCTTGCCTGCTGATGAATATCCCGTGTTTGTTGAGCCGGAAGATGTTGTAATGGTTGAAGTGGATGGGGAATCTTTCAGAGATATGATCAACAAGACTATCTATTCCGTAACCGCGGAAGATGCTGGATTTAAGCTTTCAGGTGTGTTTACCGAAAAGATAGTGAATGAAGGGTCAAGCGGGTTAAGGATGGTATCCACTGACGGCCATAGGTTGTCTATGATAGACAAACCCTTCCCTGAGATCGAGAATCTGGATTTAGAGAAGGGTGTAATGATTCCAAAAAAGGGCATGAATGAATTGAATAAACTGGTATCTGAAGGAGGAACACTCCAGATCGGGTTTAAACAGAAGAGCTGTATCGCAAGGAAAGAAAATGCCCTGCTGGTGATCCGCCTTCTTGAGACCAAGTTCCCGGATTATCACGCTGTGATCCCTGAGGAAGTGAAGTTTTCAATAGACATGGATAGGATTATGCTCCTTGATGCCATGAGGAAAATGCTTATTCTGAGCAACGAGCGTTACCGGGCCGTCAAGATTGCCCTTGAAAACGACACAATGGAACTGGTTTCAGCTAATCCTGACCTTGGGGAAGCCCAGGAAAATATAAATATTCAGTATCGCGGTGATCGCATTGAGGCAGGTTTTAATCCCAGATATTTCATAGAGGTTCTCAACACCATGGAAAGCGAAACAGTGGTGTTAAGTTTTGTTGATAATTCAAAGCCTTGCACCCTACAAGGGGAAGCAGACAAGGGTTTTTTGGGTCTAATTATGCCGATGAGGGTCTAAGATGAAAGACGAAGAGAGGGCTTACGTCGCTTCTGATATAAAGGTCTTGGAAGGGTTAACGGCCGTCAGAAAAAGACCGGCCATGTATATTGGAAACACGGGTCCGGAAGGTCTCCATCATCTCGTTTATGAGGTGGTTGACAATAGCATTGATGAGGCCATGGCCGGTTACTGTAATCATATAGACATTCAGCTTTTGAGTGACGACAGCGTGGTGATTATTGATGATGGGCGCGGCATTCCTATAGATTTTCACAAAACCGAAAACATGTCGGCTCTGGAAGTGGTCATGACCAAACTCCATGCCGGCGGGAAGTTCGACAATAAGTCCTACAGCGTATCAGGGGGTCTTCATGGAGTCGGGGTATCGGTTGTTAACGCACTGTGTGAATACCTGGATGTGGAAGTATACCGGCATGGAAAAATCTATTTTCAGCGGTATGAAAGGGGAATCACACAGACCCAGATTGAAGTCACAGGAACGACAGAAAAAAGAGGTACAAAGATCCACTTTCAGCCTGACAATGTGATTTTTGCGAATGTGGTTTTTGACTTTGAAACACTTGTCAAGAGAATGAGAGAACTTGCCTTTTTGACAAAGGGGATGCGGATAAAGATCTCAGATGAACGCACCGGCAGAAAGAAAGATTTCATGTATGAGGGCGGGATAAAATCCTTTGTGGAATACCTGAACAAGAACAGGCAGGTGCTTCATCCTAAACCTGTCTATCTCTCCGGGGAAAAGGCTGGGACATCCATGGAACTCGCCTTCCAGTACAATAATGCGTACCAGGAAAACCTGTTCACATTTGCAAATAATATCAATACCCATGAAGGCGGGAGCCATCTAAGCGGATTCAAATCCGCACTCACGCGGAGCATTAATCAGTATCTTCAGAGTTCGCCACTTGCCAAAAACGTCAAAGAAAAGCTCTCAGGAGAGGATGCTCGTGAAGGTTTGACCTCTGTCATCAGTGTCAAGCTCCCTGAACCCCAGTTTGAGGGTCAGACCAAGACAAAACTGGGAAACAGCGAAGTCAAAGGGCTTGTTGAAAACATGGTTAATGAGGGCTTAGGTATCTTTTTTGAAGAAAACCCTCCGGTTATAAAAGCGATCCTCGCAAAGGTAATAGATGCTGCCCGCGCAAGAGAGGCATCAAGAAAGGCCAAAGAGCTTGCGCGCAGAAAGGGTCTCCTTGCCAGTCACTCTTTGCCCGGAAAACTTGCTGACTGCCAGGAAAGAGACCCGGCTTTAAGCGAGCTATTTATTGTAGAAGGGGATTCAGCCGGCGGTTCTGCCAAACAGGGCAGAAAAAGGCAGTCTCAGGCTATCCTGCCTTTGAAGGGCAAGATCCTCAACGTGGAAAAGGCTCGTTTTGACAAGATGCTCTCAAATGAAGAGATCCGGACCATGATTGCCGCTTTGGGAACCAATATCGGGGACAAGGAGTATGACATCAATGCCCTTCGCTATCACAAGATTATCATAATGACGGACGCTGATGTTGACGGAGCGCATATCCGAACACTCCTTTTGACGTTTTTTTTCAGGCATATGCCTGATCTTATAGAAAAAGGTTATCTGTATGTTGCTCAGCCACCGCTCTACCGGGTCTTGGATAGAAAAAACGAGTTGTTTATCAAAGATGAGGAAGATTTTAATGCCTTCATTTTAGACAGGATTTCCGAGAAAGAAAAACTTATATTTGCTAATGGTGAGGAGATCTATGGGCGAAGGCTCGCTACACTTATCAAGGGCCTTTTCAAATTCTATGACAGCTTGAGCAAGCTTTCCAGAAAAGGGTACAGTTCCAGATTTATTGAATTTTTGGCCCTGCACAGCGTCACGGACAAAAAACTGTTCAAGGACAAGGAATTCATGGAGAGGCTATTCCAGGGCCTTCAGGAAAGCGGTTTCCGGATCAGTGATATTCATCAGGATGAGGATCTTGGATATTATGAATTTCTCGTAACAGAGATCAATAATGGTGGGCAGACGTTTCCGATCAACTGGGAATTCCTGTCATCTCCCGAATTAAAGCAAGTAATGGGAATTTCCTGGGGATTTAACGAACTGAAAGACGGCGGCTATGTGATCGCAGGGGATGGTGTCAGCAAAGAATTAGACAATCCGGAACAACTCCTCAATGCGCTGGTCGAAAAGGCCAAAAAAGGCCTGGCCATCCAAAGGTACAAAGGGCTTGGAGAGATGAATCCGGAGCAACTCTGGGTAACAACCATGGATCCCGCGAGAAGGACCCTCCTCAAAGTGGTCGTGGAAGATCCTGTTGAGGCAGATGGGATCTTTTCTGTCCTCATGGGAGACAAGGTTGAACCGAGGAGAGAATTTATCCAAAATAACGCGTTGGAAGTCACGGAGCTTGATATTTAAGCTTGCAAGGCTTTCCATGAAATTTGTGTATATACACGACCGGACCCAGCGGCCTTAGGCCCTTGCTGATCTGCCTGCGAAAATGCATAGCCAATAGATACACTTAGGAAATAGCACACACCTGTAAGGTTCAAGGCAAACGCCTGACTTTTTTTGGGTCGTGAGGCGCGCGATCCTTGAACCTTTTGTTTAGGCTATTGCTTGCTGACAAATTGTACTCACGTAAATTTATACTCGCACCTAAAAATGCAATTAGCGGTTAGCCGTCAGCTATTAGCTGCATAAAATCAATTAGTTGTTAGACAATACAGTTGCATCAAAAAATGAAAGTTTCAATTCAGCGTAAAGTTATACAAATGCTTGTGGTCTTTAAGCTAACAGCTAATTGCTAAAAGCTAATGGCAGATTTTAGGTCGCATTTTATCTTGCTTACTTGAGTGTACTTGGAGAACAGAGATGTTTCAGGATCTGAATTATCCTTCTGTCAACATAGAAGATGAGATGAAAAAATCTTATCTCGAATATTCCATGAGTGTAATTGTGGGGAGGGCGCTCCCTGATATTCGTGATGGACTAAAGCCGGTTCACAGACGGGCCCTGTATGCGATGCATGACCTGAAAAACTATTATAACAGACCCTTTAAAAAATCCGCAAGGGTAGTCGGCGATGTCATCGGAAAGTATCATCCCCACGGGGATGTAGCAGTCTATGATACCATTGTGAGGATGGCTCAGGACTTCTCAATGAGATATCTCGTGGTAGAGGGTCAAGGGAATTTCGGCTCTGTTGATGGGGACCCGCCTGCCGCCATGAGATATACTGAAGTCAGAATGACCCGGCTGGCACAGGATTTCCTGTCTGATATTGACAAGGAAACAGTAGATTTTGTACCCAATTATGACGGATCCCTTTTGGAACCGGTCATCCTTCCCACAACCATACCTACTCTGCTTGTAAACGGTTCTTCAGGCATCGCCGTTGGTATGGCCACAAACATCCCTCCGCACAACCTCTCAGAGATATGTGGGGCTATCATAAAGCTGATTGATTATCCTGACGTGAGCTTGTCAGAGCTTATGGAATTTGTGCCGGGACCGGACTTTCCGACATCCGGGTTTATCATCGGGAAAAAAGGCATACGAGAGGCATACGAGACCGGCAGAGGCATAATCAGGGTCAGGGCCAGGGCCTTTGTTGAAAAGATTGCACAGAACAAGGAAAAGATTATTGTTACAGAGATACCCTACCAGGTCAATAAGAGAAGGCTCCTTGAAAAAATCGCTGAATTGGTGAGGGAGAAAAAGATTGAGGGCATTTCCGAGATCAGGGACGAGTCGGACAGAGATGGGATGAGAATCGTCATTGAAGTGAAACGGGATGCCATGGCCCTGGTAATCCTGAACCACCTGTACAAATTCACCCAGATGACAACATCCTTTGGTATTATCCTCTTGGCCATTGTCAATGGACGGCCCCAGATATTGACCTTTAAAGAGATTCTCGAGCAATTTATCGGCCATCGCAGGGAGATTATCATTCGAAGGACACTCCATGATCTCAAAAAGGCCGAAGAGCGTGCCCATATCCTTGAAGGGCTAAGAAAGGCCCTGGATTTATTAGACGATGTGATTGACTTAATTAGATCTTCGCCTGATGCTAAGGAGGCTAAAAACAGGCTGATTTCTGAATTCGATTTTTCCGAGGTTCAGGCACAGGCCATCCTGGACATGAGACTACAAAGGCTAACAGGCCTTGAAAGGGAAAAAATCAATGCGGAATACCAGGACCTGATCAAGGATATCGCCCGCTTCAGGGCAATCTTGGACAGCCAGCCTATGGTGCTGCAGATGATCAAGGACGAGATGAAGGAAATAGCGGATCAACATGGAGACGAACGCAGGACCGAGATTATTGCAGATGCCGAAGACATTGATATAGAAGACCTTATTGCTGAAGAGGACATGGTAGTGACTATCAGCCATCAGGGATATATCAAGCGAAGTCCCAGCAGCCTCTACAGGGCCCAATTCCGCGGGGGTAAAGGGCTGACAGGAGTCAAACCCAAGGAAGAAGACTTTGTGGAACACCTGTTTGTGGCTTCTTCTCACGATTACCTTCTTTTCTTTTCAAACAAGGGGCGAGTATACTGGAAAAAGGTCCATGAAATCCCTGAAGCAGGTCGGATGTCCAGGGGAAATGCGATCGTAAACCTGTTGGATATGCAAAAGGGCGAGCGTGTGGCCACCACATTGTCGTTGAGGGATTTTAAGGAAGGCAGATACGTTATAATGGCCACAAAAAACGGGCTTATTAAGAAGACCAACCTGGAAGCTTTCAGCCGGCCTAGATCAGCAGGGATTATTGCCCTGAATATTCGTCCTGATGACGAGCTCATAGCGGCACGAGTTACAAGCGGAGACCAGGATGTCTTCCTCAGTGCAAGGCATGGCAAATCGATCCGGTTTAAGGAGTCTGAATTACGGAGCATGGGAAGGACAGCCGGGGGAATTATCGGTATCAGAATGGATGCTGGAGACCGGGTGGTGGGTATGGAAACCCTTCATGAAGGTGCCACGATACTGACTGTCACTGAAAATGGTTATGGAAAAAGGACCAGGACAGATGAATACCGGGGCCAGTCAAGGGGTGGCAAAGGCATTCTGACAATAAAGACCTCAGAGAGAAACGGGCCTGTAATATATTCTTGCCAGGTCACAGATCAGGATCAACTAATGATTATTACAGGTCATGGCAAGATAATACGGTTGAGGGTGGCGGATATTTCTGTTATAGGACGGAACACACAGGGGGTGAAACTTATAGGTTTGGGGGAGAAGGAGAAGGTCGTTGGTGTGGCCAAGTTGATGGAGGAGTGAAAAAATGAACATCGAACATCGAACGTTTAACATCGAATTTTGAATGGGAAAGATGAAGAAACAGACATATGATCTGGAAGGAAGGCTGCTAACTAAAAAACCTGAGCTATTAGAGGATATGTTAGAGGAAACAGAGAAATTAATTAAATTTTTCGTTACGAGTATCAAAACGGCTGAAAAGAAATAGAAATAGCCGTTGAATGTTCGGTATTGGGTGTTTGTTTTTCATTCGACCTGCCCGCAATGCCTTTGTGTGATATTGGCAGAATGTCCTCGTGTTTAAGCCCGGTGACAATGATCGTACCGCCATCGTTTGTAATGCATGGCAGGCGGGTGTTGGACGTTCGATGTTCGATGTTCGACGTTCAAAACAACTTAGCGCTTATGGGACACAGCCCCCCATGCTACGATGATGTATTATCGTCGTAGCGTGCCCCTTCTGTGGGCACATTGTGGTCTGGGACCATCCCGACTTGCGCCAAGGTTTAAGGATTAATTAATGGTTAGGCCTGGAATATCAAAAATTGGAGTAATAGGTGCCGGAAGCTGGGGGACTACTTTGGCTAATCTCCTCGCAGAGAAAGGCGTCGACGTACATCTGTGGGTCAGGGAAGAGGAGGTTTTTCATCAGATAAAGGATGACTACATGAACCGGGTTTTTCTTCCCGGGCTAAAGCTGTCTCACGAGTTGAAACCGGTAAGATCCTTTGAACAAGCGCTGAACGGAAAAGAACTGATTCTTATGGTGGTTCCTTCCCATGTGTTCAGAAACGTTATGACAAGCCTCAAGCCATATTTGCGCCCGGGAATATCGATCATAGCCGCCACCAAAGGGATTGAGAATGATAGCTTAATGATAATGTCACAGGTGGCTGAAAGCATACTCCCCGATGATTATGCTGCAAAATTTGCCTGTTTATCCGGACCAAGTTTTGCAAAGGAAGTCTATCGGAATTTGCCGACTGCGGTGACCATTTCCTGCCGTGATTCCGGGCATGCCAGGAAATTGCAGCAGGTCTTTTACACGGAGCATTTCCGTGTTTATATCAGCAAGGATTTGATTGGCAGCCAGCTTGGCGGTGCATTGAAAAACGTTATTGCCATAGCGGCCGGGGCATCAGACGCCCTGGGATTCGGACATAATGCCAGGGCGGCATTGGTCACAAGGGGATTGGCAGAGATTACCCGTTTGGGGGTGGCTATGGGTGCTGTCCCGCTTACCTTTGCAGGTCTCGCCGGAATGGGCGACCTTGTTTTGACATGCACGGGTGATCTGAGCAGAAACCG
>JAYEIR010000114.1:0-3550 GCA_034660135.1 Thermodesulfobacteriota bacterium | reverse complement strand
TATAAGTGCCCATCTTTTTTGCTTTGGAGCACGTAGGTGTAATACATTGCTATAATCATAGGCGAGTCGGGCGGGCCCGCCAAACACCCGCCTGCCACGCCTAATCTACCCAATATTATTGAATCAAACGTACCAAGATTTCAATATTTAGGAACTTCGACAATAGCGCTACATCGGCAATGGCGGGCAGGGATGCCCCTTTCTCTCATATTTCTTGTTGAACCACATGGCGTATCGTGAGAACAGGTCCCTCATGGCATCGTACAGGTTTTCCTTTTCCGGACTCAATAAGAGGTGTGATTTTCCATGTAGCAAAAGGCATAGATCCTGATCGCATGCTTACGGCTGATCTCCTTTAACAGGACCAGCATGTATAAATAATCGGGATCTTCCAGGAACAGAGGTTCCTTGCCGGCAGCCCGCTGGGTAACCTGCCCGCTATGCCTATAACCCGGGCCGTAGCAGGCGCAATCATACATTGCCAATAAGATCGCTGGCAGCCAAACAGATCATTGTTTTAGCTATGGCAGGCGGGTGTGGGAGACCAGTCCCGGGACGTTCAATTTTCGCTTGGCCCGAAAAACCCGCTTGATCTTTATTCTTGCTATTTGATCTAACTGGTTCATGAGTATCCATCATTATGCAGCATGCTATGCGTTCATTTACCCGCCGCGCAATTTACCCAAAATAGCCTAAGGCTACTTTGGGTAATCCAGTACCCACCCTTTACCCATTTCAGCCCAAGGCGGTTTTGGGTAAAGGAGGAGCGGGTTCGCTGATAAGCTCATCAACTTCAAGGATTGCACGGCGTTCTTGGACGCTTGGTTTTTGGTGAAAGCGTCTCGGGTTGCCACACATAAAGCAGGAACAGACCTTTGGCGTACGGGAATACATGCCCACCCGACGTGCAGAGAGATCTGTCGCATACGTGAAATAGTGGCCTAAGGTTTTGCGAACCCATTCCTTTTTGCGTTTGTCATGATGACGACGCAATGCGCGTTTATGGCTTCCCAGTTTTTCTTCCATCATTTTCTCATTAGCTCCGGATATCCGAGACTCAGCAGAAATGCGATGATGCTGGAACGTCAGTAGGTTAGGAGGCTTCATTTATCCAAAGTAGCCTTGAGCCAAAATGGGTAAAGGTGAACCTCTGTACTCTCCGTGAACTCTGCGAGAGACTATTTCTTTACCTTTGCGGCTCTCCGGCTTTGTTTGCCCCGCCTGCCCTGTGCAATTTTTATCCCGTTAAATCCTTCAAGGCTATTTAACTGGGATCAGAGAACCTATTGCTCTGAGGTAGGTTCGGAAAATCGTACTGGGGCGCGAGCACAATTAATCTGTGTCAATCTGCGGCTCATAAGTTCAGAAGGTAACAACGTCCCCTATTCTTACCTGCGACTCTGCGCGAGACATGTCTTTCCTCATTAGTTCAGGGCAGAAGCCTGGGAAATCCGGACTTCTGTTCGATATCCGAGGCCAGTTAATGATTCCTCGCAGTCCTCCCAGGTCAGGCCAAACGCACGAACGTCAGCCACCCCGATGCGAGCCACGATATCCCGTACTCTTTTCCAGTCTTTTCCAATAAAATCGCCGTCCATCATCGCTTGCTCAGCCCAGTCAACCAATTCAGGGAGAGAAACGCGATGGTTTAAGTAATCCGTCAGTTTGCCGACGACATCTCGGTTTTCAATCTTCATAACTGCTCACCTCCCCCAATCCTTTCATGTCCTTTATCAACTGGAAATTTCTCATGAACCTCTACCAACTGAGCGGAATTATCGTAAATCTCCTGATAAAAACGGAGCGTAAATTCGGATGCGTCCACTTCCTTTACATATCTTGCTCTCCAGCCATTGCGCCCTTGGACCTCATAAGAATAAATCCTGCCGCCATTGGCAAGGTCTTCCCAAACCCCAAATTTCTTTTCATTCTTTCTACGTCTATTTCTTTCCAAAGGAATCCCATCCACCCATCCCACAGTTTTGCCCCCCCCCGACCACCGACCACTGTCCTTTCCCCTCGCGAAGCCTGCCCGCCACCTGCCCGCAATGCTTCGCAACGCCCGCCCTCCTGCCATGCAGAGCGAGGCGGACGGGCGAGTCGGGCTGGCGATTTGCTATTTTATCTTTCATTTTTTTTAATCTGCGAAAATCTGCGCCTGCCCTGTTAAATCTGCCTTTGCTTTTATTTAACCGGGGTAATCTGCGGATTGAAAATGCAAACAAAAAAATATCTTTACCCCGTTAAATTTTTACCGCGCCTGCCCCGTTAAATCTGTTTTTTCCCGTTATTTAACTGGGATTCAACGTTCCTATCTTATGTTTAACTGGGGCATGACAATGAAGAGCGAAGTTTACCCCGCCTGCCCTGTGCAATTTCGGAGAATCTATTGCTCTGGGGTAGGTCCGGGAGATCGTACTGGGGTTAAATCTCTTTTGCACTTATTTAACCGGGGCGGCTAATATTATGCCCCTAACATAGAGACCAACTCGATTTTCGGTGCAACAGCCTCAACAAAGACTTCACTCCTTTTCTCTCTGGACTGCACCTTTTTTCGAGACAAAAGACCCTTTTGTTCCAAATATCGTATTTCCTTCACAATGGTCGTCTGCTTTCGGTTGAGGATGCTGGCCAGTTCTTGCACAGTTTGGGGCCTTTTCATCACCTCCAATATAATTCGACGACGTCCGCCAGACAGCAACAACAGCATCTCATCCGGATTCTCAAAGGATATTGTTACCTTATCCTCAAAATCTTCCCCGCGATCTGCCTTTACAGCGGCTTTCCTGGCCCGTGCAAAAAAACTGTCCACATTGCCTGTTCGAATGCTAATAGTTGTCATGGTTTTTTCTCCTTGTTCCTCTTGACCAAATCCTGCCACTCAGACTGGAACCTCTCTACGACGGAGACATAAGACTCGAACTCAAAAGGCTCAACCGTCCCCATCCAGTGTCTGTGATGGTATCCATGTGCATTGTCATAACCCAGCACACGCCTATTGTCGCCGGAAAACATCGTATGATTGATATAGGCGATGTTGTACCGATCCACAATCGTCTTTCCTTTCTCTTCATACCCCCATGCCTCATACTGCAAAATACCACCCCCAGACTTTTTAGATAACTCAAATCGTTCCCGTTCAAGCAAACGAATTCTCTGGTCCTTCGGCATGTTTGCGCCTCTTGCCTGCCCCGTTAAATGCGGAGCCTATTTATCTGGGGTCAAATAAAGTCAGAAGGTAACAACGTCCCCTATTCTCTCACTCCAGGCATTTCTTGACAACTTCAACTCGCTTTCTAATATTTTCGATCATTCCAATCTGCCTCAATCTGCGCCTGCCCTGTTAAATCTGCCTTTGCTTTTATTTAACCGGGGTAACCTGCGCCTCGCCCACATACAACGCCTATTCACTATTCAAGATTTTGACACCATAACACAATCCATCCGTGCCGAAAAGTACTCATATTAAGATAGTCGAATAGGCTGCCCTATGTCTTCCTTCCCTCCCGTAAGAGATTTCAAGAAGTTATTTAATTATTTAAGGACATCC
>JAYEIR010000113.1:0-16654 GCA_034660135.1 Thermodesulfobacteriota bacterium | reverse complement strand
TATGACTATTCAGGTGGCTACCAAGTTTCCAGTTTCAAATTTCAAGTTTCCTGATATCGCACGGGAAAAATCTCTTCGGGGATCGAATATTCTAAACCCCAAAAACATTATCTTAAGGACTATATCCCTTTTGGATGCCGATTGAGTTGGCCAAAATAAGTTTGTCAGGCACAAAGGGGCAGAGGCACAAAGGCACAAAGAAAAAGCGAAACCACAGTAATCTTATTCCTGGGCATTGCAACAGGCTCACGATAGGAATTGCAGACCCGGAAAGATGATGCGCAACCAGCAGACGGATTTTTTACGAAGCCGTCAAAGATCAGTGGGCGCCAGACAAACCAGAGCAACCAGATATACCAAACAGGCTCTTAAACTCTGTGCCTTTGCCCCTTTGACCTGAGTTACCTTGTCTTTTTTTCAAAACTGCAACGCCAAAGGCGTACCATAACTTTAGGCACTTTTAATTTTAGGCACTCTATGCACTTCTATTGACCACCAAACAGGGCAGAGCCAATGTCTCTGACCACACGCATGGTCGCGGTCGACAGCCGGCCGCAAATCCGTACCAATTACGGGAAACATATCGAAACAGGAGAAACATAGTGAACGACAAGAAAATAATTTTGGTAATAGACGATGACCCCGATATCCTGGAGGCTGTGAAAGCCATACTTGCATCAGAAGGATTTGAAGTTCCGACCGCCACAAGCGCTAAGCAAGGTTTGGAGTTTGTTGATGAGACAAAGCCGGACGTAATATTATGTGATATGATGATGGAGTCAGTTGATGCGGGTATCACATTTGCTAATGATTTCAAAAACAAATATCCGGATATACCGATCTACCTGATGAGCAGCATAGGTGAAGCAACTGCTGCAAACATAGAAATTAACAAGGTTGGTTTCAAAGGCGTGCTCCAGAAACCAATAGACCCTGGTTTTCTGATTTCCACCACAAAGGGTTTCTTGAAGATTTGAGCGGTTTTTTCCGCGCGTTACCTTATTTCATCCCGCGAATTTTTTCGTATGGCCACATTATGAGGCCGCCGTCCATAACACGGACCCGGGTATAACCCACAGCCTTTAGTTTCAGTGCGGCCTCATACGCTCGTAATGAATTAGTGCAAAAGGCCACAATTTCTTTGTCCCTCGGCAGTTCACTCAAACGGCCCCGGAGAGCCCCTATGGGAATCAGTGTTGATCCGGGCAGACGAGTATTTGTGTATTCCTGAAGGGAACTCAAGTCCAAGAGAATAAAATCCTCTTTTCTTTGCATCATATCATAGACTTCCATTGGAGTTATGCCCTCAAAAAACCCTGCAAGCTTGTTTCTTGCTATATTTGCGCCTGTGATAAAATTGTCCATGGCCAGAGAATACGGCGGCGCATAGCAGAGATCAAGATTCGCAATCTGATCGACCGTC
Organism: Thermodesulfobacteriota bacterium; assembly: GCA_034660135.1. Lineage (GTDB taxonomy): Bacteria > Desulfobacterota > DSM-4660 > Desulfatiglandales > Desulfatiglandaceae > JAYEIR01. Next base: position 15,231 of record JAYEIR010000113.1, on the reverse strand, counting down.
ATGCCGGCCGAGATAGCCGTTGCCGCGACATCAATGCGTTTGTCGCCCTGCCCCGGCCCGACTGACTGGATACCGAGCAGCTTACGTGTCTTGCGATCCACGACAAGTTTGAGCATAAGGATGCGACTGTCAGGCATGAACTGTTCCCGGTCAGGCGAACCAGTAAGAACAGTGACGACATCGAAACCGGCTTTGTGGGCCCATGCCTCTGTAAGACCGGTCCGTGCAACACAGTAGTCAAAGACCTTACATACTGTACTTCCGACCACGCCTGGAAACTCTTCGTCACCCCCGCATATATTGACGGCAGCAACCCTGCCGTGCTTATTGGCAGTAGACCCCAGGGGGACATAACAGGGCTTGCCGGTAACAATATCTATGTTTTCCACGCAGTCTCCGGCCGCGTATATATCCGGATCCGATGTACACATGTGGTTATCCACCTTGATAGCGCCTGTGGAACCAACTTCCAATCCTGCCTGCCTCGCCAAATCCACTTGAGGACGGACACCAATGCCCAAAATCACCATATCAGCAGGAAGAATCCCTTTATTGGTAACAACTCCTTCCACAAACTCCGTCCCCACAAAGGAGGTGGGCTCTGTTTCCGTCAGGACCCTGACACCTTTGGATTCCATGTGGTTTGAAAGCAACGTAGCCATTTCCCAGTCAAACGTGCCAAGAATCTGATCAAGCATCTCAACAATAGTCACCCTGCATCCCCGTGCAGACAGGGCCTCTGTCATCTCCACACTGATCAATCCACCACCCACGAGAATCACGTCCCGCGCTTTCATTTCCCCGATATGGGATTTGATCCCTTCGGCGTCATATACTCCGTGCAGGGTAAAAATGTTTTTGAGGTGTGACCCCGGAATAGGTGGAACAACGGGTATTGCACCTGTTGTTATAGCCAGTTTGTCATATGCAATCCAGCTTTCCTGCCCACTTACAAGATTTTTGATCCTAACCCTTTTTTCTGCCCGGTCAATTTCCACGGCCTCAGTGCGATTCATTACCTTTATGCTTTTCACGTTCTGAAAGAATATGGGATCCCGAACCACGCCAAGTGGCGTGGAAAGCAGTTCTTTCTGTTCCTTCACCACACCTGATACATAATATGGCAAACCGCATCCGGCATATGAAAGAAATTCTCCTTTTTCAATAATAGTCACCGCAGTTCTCGGCTTCACACGGATAATCTTGGACGCAATTTTCGGCCCCGCGGCCACACCCCCGATAATAACCACTTTCATCTGGTCACTGTCCGGCCGCGCCCCTTTTACGGGCATCTCATCCTGAGCTACACCCGGCAGAATAATACAGAAATTAGCACCGCCAAGATCTGATTTTTCTACCCATATGCGACCCCCGGCTGCATCAACCAGGGACCTGGCGAGGGTCAGGCCGAGGCCGACTCCGGTGACCGTGGTCTTCTCAGCAGAGGTTGACCTGAAAAAAGGTTCAAAAACCTTTGCCTGAAATTCTTCAGGGACCCCGATGCCGGAATCGGCAACCGAGATAAAAACGTTCTCACCCTCGTCCTGAGACGCTAATGTCAACCTTATCTCGCCGTTTACCGGGGTATACTTGAGAGCGTTATTCACTATAGCTTTCAGTGTCTCGGTCAGGGCAGGCTCGCCTACCCTGACATGGGCAGGCTCAAGGGTAATATCCAGTGTGATAGTTATGTTACGTGCGCTCGCCCTTTCCGCAAAACTCAATTGAGTCTCCCGTACAAGACTTGCAACTTCGGAAATCGTCTTTGTGCCTACCGCGGTCTCAGGATGAGCTATAGTCAGCATCCTGGCGACCGAGTCAATAGCCTCATCTATGCGCTTTTCAGCCCTTTCCAGGAGATCTTTTTGTTTGATATTGAGATGGCCAGTATACTCCCCCAAAATGGTTTTAAGAAGTGAAGACGCCGCACCTACCGGGGATTTCAGTTGGTGGGCCACGAGTGCGGCAAACCTGAGGGCATCATCTTGATTTTCATCTTTGCTCATATCCTGACCTCTAATAAAATTTCTTAACCTGTTTTATACATGAGTAAATCTGATGGTTTGCGAAAAATTGCTTTTCAAGAACTGAAAGGCCTGTATAGTGCCTGAAGGAAAACCCTGTTCAGGCACGATTTTGGATTTTAGATTTTGGATTAATGGAATCAATTCCAATTCAGTAAAACATCATGATTGATGTTGTGTTTGTCTTCATTTCGGGGTTTTCGTTCAGTCACTATATATAGTCCTTAAGATAATGTTTTTGGGGTTTAGAATATTCGATCCCCGAAGAGATTTTTCCCGTGCGATATCAGGAAACTTGAAATTTGAAACTGGAAACTTGGTAGCCACCTGAATAGTCATATATAGACCAAGTTTCAAATTTCCAGTTTCAAGTATCGGATTCCGACTGCCCCTGTAATTCTTTTTAAAGGAGAATTACACCAACCCCAAAATGTTTTTCTTTAAGCCTATAGATTATAGAAAAACCCATTAACATTCAACTTCAAAGTGAACATCAAGTCTATATCTATGTGAAAGCCATATGTTGTGAGGAAAACGTCAAAGTCGACGCAACAGAAAAGATTATAGAAAGGTGGGATTAGGAATAAACGCCCGTTTATTCCTAATCCCTTGTTTGTTTAGGCCTGAGAAAAAGCTGAGGACATTGAAATAAGCAAGCCGACAATGAAGATCGCCACTCCTAATCCAGCACTCGCAGAGATGAACATAGGAGCCAAACCCAATAAAATAAATCCGATCAAAAACCTTCCCTCTCCAGAATCCATAATTTTCTCCTAATCATTCTAATATTGTTTTTATGCTCACAGCAGATATGACTGGTGTCGTTTTTTTAAATAGGTTTCTCATTACGACACCCAGCACTTCCACTCTGTCTCCCACTTTCACCTCATCTGCAGGCGCGGTGAACATTATCACCCTTATGCTGTCTGTTTCGTCCTCGACGTGATAGTGGGGTCTATTTAACCATCTAAAGCTTATCTTACGGACTTCTCCCGTTATCTTGACGGCCCGGCCGATCATTCCGTTGTTGATCTTAACGATCTTGAGTAACCTGGCTTTTTTGGTATACTCTTTGCTTGCCTGAGCAAAACTCCTCCTGCTCATCCAGGCCAGCAGCAAAGGAATAATAAGCAGCATCGCCACAGACGGGACAGCATAAAGCAGAAAACGTGCATCGCCTACCATAAGGTAATGCAAAGCTGCTGCTGCTGCGCAGATACTAAATGCTATCCAGGCAAATATAGACAACTTCTTTTATCCCTAATCGTTGGGGATGTCTTTTCTGAACATAAGATAATATGCAACACCTATAAACAGAAAACCACCAACGATATTACCCACAGTAACAGGAAAGATGTTCCAGAGCCATACATCTCCCCAGCTAAGGCCGTTGTTCGCTGCGAGAAGCCCTCCTATCTTTTTAATAACTGATGGATGCCAGTCGGCTAAAAATTTTCCGGTTGGCAAAAAGTACATATTGGCCACGCAATGCTCGAAACCCGAGGAAACAAATGCCATGATCGGGAACCAGATAGCAAAGAACTTCCCTACCACGTTATCCGCGGTAAGGGCTAAGAGGAGGGCGATATTCACAAGGAAGTTACAACCTATGGCCTTTAGAAAACAGGACCAGAGCCCTGCCATTCCAACGGCCTTGTAAGTTAAAGTTTTACCTGCCGCAATATTTACAGCCGTTAAGCCAAAGGCATTAACGGCCATACTACCATCGGCCTGACCTGTTACAAAAGGCCCCCCAGCCATGATATATGCATAAAAGAACGAACCAACGATATTGCCGATATAGACCCAGATCCATACCTTCATTACCGATCCCCAGGTGATTTTCTTCATCATCGCCGCCATGGGCACAATCATACAATCACCTGTAAAAAGTTCCATGCCGGTCAGGACAATCGCAATCAAGCCTACAGGGAACACAGCACCGCCAATGAGTTTTGCGATTCCCAGACCAAGATGAGCGGCAACACCGGTCACGCAAACAGTACATAAGGCTCCTCCAATTGCAATATAGGCACCCGCCATAAAGCCTCTAATAAGTAGTTGAAAAACCGCGAGTTTTGATTTATTGACTCCAGCGATACTAACAAGGCCCACCATCTTGGCAGGGGGATTAAAAGCCATATCTACACCTCCATGTTTTGAGATAAAAAGAATAAACAGACTCTTTCCAATTCAAAGTTTATCGTCTCTCTTGATTGCACCCGAAGGAACGATTCCATCCAGATAAAAAATGCATCTCTTTCCCTCTACGTCGACTATCACCTCCTCGATGTCTAAAGTGTTTGCCCTGTATTTCTCATAACCAAACGTACCCTCTTCCCCGGACCTCTGCATAAATGTCCGGGGGGCTAAGATTGATAAAAAATGTTGTGGGGAGCAATGATAAGGAAAAGACGATTGTGAGTCAAGTCGAAACTGAATCAATATCGTATTTAAAACATCCTTGGTATATTTACTTGGAGGTGAAGCTCAGTGGGGCTTTCCGGCATTCATATCTGACTAATAAGTTAACCCGTTTTTCTCAGAAACAAGAAAATAATCTTTATAGCCAATAGAATAATGACAATATTTATTAATATAAGAAAGATGGTGGCACAGAGAATGATTTTCTGTTTCTTGTTTAACGAAGCAATCTTTGCTCTAATCATCTTATGACCCTGCGTGCAGGCCCGTTACTCAATCCTCTGTTTGATCATTTTCTTTACAAAAATCTCCTCTCTTTCCATTTCCTCAAGCCTGTCCGTGATATATTTTTTTCGCTCTTCATTCTGAGGTATAAAAAGCTTGGAAAGAGCATTAACGCGACGCTGTACCTTTTTGAGTTCTCTTGAAAGCATAAATATCGACTTTGAAAATGTTGCATAGTTCGCAAGCAAAGAAAGCAAATGAATACATTGTTCCTTTGCAATATCATAGCTGCTGGTCGTCCCTGAAAAACCCGAGGTCTTTTTGATATTCTTGAGCTTTAAGCTGACTGCCGGTATTGTTAGTCCCATCAGTTTAGAAAAACTGATGGACATGAAATAGCTTCGTTTTTCCGAACAGCTTTTTAGTGAAACCACATCTGATCCCATTTCAATTGCAGCAAGTTTGTAACTGCTGTACACGTCATCCAGTTCTTTTCGGAAATCCTTTTCAATGTTTTTTATGATATTTATATTCCTGACTATCGTCATCACGAGGATTTCTCTTTTCTGATTCAGGAGATCAAAACCACTATAGGCAAAGGACAGATCGTCTTTTATTTTTCTTAAGCTGGATTTTGTGGGGGGAACATCTAATATGGCCATTTCTTAAGCACCTTCCTCTTGAGGAATATAGTATCTTTGAACATCCTCTCTCGAGATCCTGTAGAGCTCGTCCTCTGGCAATACCGACAACATCTCCCAGCCAATGTTAAGTGTTGTCTCTATTGTTCTGTTCTCATAATTTCCCTGACTCAAGAACTTGTCCTCAAAGACACTCCCAAACCGCAGGTAGATCTTATCAAGGCTTGAGAGCTCTTCCTCTCCCACTATTGCAGCAAGCGCCCTGATCCGCTTGACCTTTGCATACGAGGCAAACAACTGGGCCGCCACCTGCGCATGATCTTTTCGTGTCCGCCCCTCACCGATCCCGTCCTTCATCAGCCGTGAAAGAGAGGGCAGTCCCGCAATAGGCGGGTACACCCCCTTGTTGAACAATTCCCGTTCAAGCACTATCTGACCCTCTGTTATATATCCCGTAAGATCCGGAACCGGATGAGATATATCGTCACTCGGCATGGTAAGAATAGGAATCTGGGTAATTGACCCCTTCTTCCCTTTGATGCGGCCCGCTCGTTCATATATGGACGCAAGATCACTATAAAGATAACCGGGGTATCCCTTTCTTGAAGGAATTTCACCTCTCGAACTTGAGAGCTCTCTCAGGGACTCGCAATAGTTAGTCATATCTGTCAGGATAACCAGGACATGCATCCCCTCGGTAAAGGCAAGATGTTCAGCAAGAGTCAGTGCCGCCCTTGGTGTGATGAGGCGCTCGATGGACGGCGCATCAGCAAGACTGAGAAAAATAACAGAATAAGGAAGCACACCGCTCTCCTCAAGAGAGTCTATAAAAAACCTGGCAACATCAAACTTCACTCCCATTGCAGCAAATATGACGGTAAAATCCTCATCAGCAGTAAGGATCTTTGACTGCCTCGCTATCTGTGCAGCAATCAAATTATGCGGCATTCCGCTTCCGGAAAAAATTGGAAGCTTTTGCCCGCGTATAAGAGTATTCATGCCGTCAATGGCAGAAATCCCAGTCTGAATAAAATCCCTCGGATATTCCCTGGCATACGGGTTCACAGGAAGACCGTTTACATCCATCATTATGTCGCTTATGACCTGGGGAGCCCCGTCTATTGGTCTGCCCAACCCATCGAACACCCTGCCGAGCATCTCACGATGCACGGGTATTTCAAGAGGTTTCCCGAGGAAAGTGGCCCTTGTGTTCTGGACCGAAAGACCTGAGGTTCCTTCAAATACCTGTACAATTGCCCTTTCCCTGTCCACTTCCAGGGTCTGTCCGATTCGCATCTCTCCCAAATCAGACCGTATCTCAACCAGGTCTCCAAAGCCGACATTGCTTACTCCCTCCACAAAGAGAAGCGGCCCGCTGATACCGGACAGATTGCTATATTCCAGATCAAATTCCATATTAATATCCTGTTTTGAGTTTTATCCTCCTGGCGAGGCAAAAAGATATTGATGACAAATCACACATCATGATGTCTCAGCGAGCTAAGATCGGATTCAATCCTTTTAATAAATTCATCGATTTTATCTGTTTCGTCACTACCTGTTTCTGATTTTAATCTGACCATCTCGGAAACAATATCTAATGACAGCAAACTGCTGAGTTCGACACCTGACAACAACAGCTCCTTGCCTTCCTTATAAAAAGTCACAATAGCCCTCAAGAGCTTCAACTGCTTTTCAGAACTGCAGAACATGTCCTTTGGATCAAAGGCATTTTGCTGTAGAAATCCATTCTTAATAATCTCGGCACATGAAAGGATAAATCGATGACCGGGCGGCAATGCATCAGGTCCGATCAGTTTGACTATCTGTTGAAGCCTGTTATCCTCCAACAACACATTCATTGCCTCTCCCCGGAGACCTGCCCACTCACTATCCAGTTCCTTCCACCATTCCTGGATATCATCAAGATATTCCGTGTAGCTCTCTATCCAACCTATGGAAGGATAGTGTCTTGCATCTGCAAGGATTTTGTCAAGTGCCCAGAAGCATCGTACAAACCTCGTGGTATGCTGGGTGACAGGTTCGGAGAAGTCACCGCCGGGCGGGGATATCGCCCCAACAACAGTTATGCTGCCTTCCTCACCACCCATTGTGTCCACAAGGCCTGCCCTTTCATAGAATTCTGCAAGACGGGTCGCGAGATATGGTGGAAAACCCTCCTCTGCCGGCATATCTCCCAGCCTGCTTGCCAGCTCGCGAAGCGCTTCGGCCCAGCGCGAAGTGGAGTCCGCCATGATAGCCACACAGTATCCCATGTCCCTGTAATACTCGGCAATAGTAATTCCGGTATAGATACTCACTTCACGTGCCGATACCGGCATGTTTGAAACGTTTGCGATCATTACGGTTCGTTCGATCAGGGGCCTGCCGGTTCTCGGATCAACAAGCTGTGGGAAATCATTCAGCACCTCCGTCATCTCATTGCCCCTCTCACCACATCCGATATACACGATAATATCCGCGTCGCTCCATTTTGCAAGGGCATGCTGAATCATGGTTTTACCGGTGCCAAACCCGCCCGGGATTGCAGCAGTGCCACCTTTGGCAATCGGGAAAAAAGTATCGATTATCCTCTGGCCTGTGATAAGAGGAGCAACCGGCTTTTTCTTGTCTTTGAACGGACGGGGTCTTCGCACGGGCCAGTAATTTGCAAGTTTTCCGTTGTATACATCTTTGCCATTAACAACGGTGTACACTCTGTCTTCTATCGAATACTTCCCGGCATCCGCAATAAACTCAACCGTCCCGGAGACTCCAGGCGGCGCCAGTATTTTGTGAAGGATCAATTTCGTTTCCTGAACCTCTCCAATCAGAGATCCGTCATTTATTACATCACCTTCTCTCACACAAGGTTCAAAATCCCATTTTTTTTCACTGTCGAGGGAAGATGTCCTTACTCCCTTTTTGATGTAGTCTCCGCAGGTCTCCGCTATTCCCACCAGGGAACGCTGAATACCATCATAAATGCTTGTAATAAGTCCAGGACCCAACAATACAGATAAGGGTCTGCAATAAGACCTTACATCATCTCCAGGTTTCAAGCCGGTATCATCTTCATAGACCTGAATAACAGCATAGTCTTCGTCAAGCCTGATTACCTCGCCAATAAGTTTGTCAGTCCCAACTTCTGCAATATCAAACATGCTGATTCCTTCCAACCCATCAGCATGAACAATAGGTCCGTTGATGCGTATGACTTTCCCTGTTATTACTCTATCTTCCACGTCTATCCCTTTTGTGCCATCTATTCAGGTTGTTAGAGCCAGTTTCAAAACGCCCCCTTTTGCCCAATCTCTGTGCTTGCCCTGTAGCTCCGGAAGATGATACCGGGGTCAGTCTCAAATTTTAATCCTCGAAATATTCAACATATTCGTGCTTGCCCTGTGAAATGCGAAGCCTATTTTTCTGGGGTGGTTAAAATTTTCGCCTTCCTTGACCTTGGACAAAATTGAACATTTTGAAACTGCCTCGTCAGATTACGAAATGAGGCTCTTCTCCCCCCTTGACCCCTCGAATCCTCGACCTCTTGAATCCTTATTATCCTTATCACCCTACTAACTCTTTTGAGATGATTTCGAAATGGCAGATACGATTCCTTTCCTTATCTGATCGTACTTCCTATAAACGACTCTCTCGATTGTGCCGTTATAGTACAGACGCTTGTCTTGATCAAAAACAATGGCACCCCCCTGTGTTATCCCATTGTCCACCTGTATGGTAACATCGCCTTCATATTCCGCCCGTTTCATCCTGTTCTCGTTAAACCACCCCTCCACCAGGCCCTTATCTTCCTCTGAGATATTAATCATTGCCTGTTTTCCCTTGATCCTGGAAAGGGATTCACTGATAAGCCCAATCAGAAATTCCTCATACCTCTCCCTGCCGGTTCCTCTGAGCTCCCGGATCGCACGGTCAATCATGCTTTTTATAAAATCTTCAATATTACGCAATTTCAGCTTATTTTTTTCAGTTAGTGCCCTGTTCTTGATCCTTGAAACCTCTTTCTCAATGTTTCTCACAGTCTCATCGTCGCTCTTCTTTTTCAATTTCTCAATATCTGAATCAAAGGCCTCTCTCAGTCCCTTTATTTCCTCTTCCGCCTTGTCCATGATAAGATTTATCTTGTGCGCGGAATCATCTCTGATTGAGCCTATAAGTCCTTCTGAATCTCTGTCTGTGTTTAAACTAAGCTCTTCCATTTTGCAATTCCCTATACGGCTATCCCCAGGGCCTCCGTGATGTAATCAATTATCGACCTGCCAAACCCCCTTTTGTCATCGATACAGGGGATTTCAATGATCACGGATTCAGGCGAATTCAGGTTAACATCGACAATTGTCTCCGGTATTTTTTCTGCAAGGTCCCTGGTAACAACAATAACGGCCCCATCCCCTCTTTCCAAAAGCCCCTGAAGGTCCCGGGCCACACTATCTGTATCCGAAACCACCCCATCCACACCGGCAAGACGCAGGGAACTGACCGTGTCAACATCCCCAAGCAGATATATCCTCTTCATAAGGGCTATACCCTGGTCAACATCATAATTGCAATGATCAACCCATAAATGGCTATTCCTTCGGCCATCCCGAGAAAAATCAGAGCCCTGCCACCAATCTCAGGCTTTTCGCTCATGGCTCCAAGTGCTGCAGAACCAATTTTGGCAAGGGCAAACGCACTTGCCAGGCAGGATAGACCGACCGCTCCCATTGCCGCCAGAAATATCGCAGCCCTATCTCCACCGGTTCCTACCGTCTCAATGGTGATTTCCTCGGTATCCACTCCTGACGACCGGTCTTCTCCCTGCACATCAGCCTGAAAAAAGAAAAGGAAAACCACACTCAAAACAACCACAAAATACAATATTCCGGCAGATGCTCTTTTTTTGATCATGATACGCCTCCGTTATAGATTTTATTTTTCTTTAATGAAAAGGGGTGGAATTCCAATCCATCGCCTTTATAAAATTTACCAAAGATTTCATAATATTCCAGCCTCATGGCCTGGATGCCGCAGATGAGCCCCTCGAGCAGAATAATAAAGATATTTCCCAGCACAATTACTGTCAGGGCTGCAACCGAAAGCATATCAGGGTTTACAATGCCTGCAAGCGTATAAATAGCAAGACTAAGGCCCGCATGGCTGAGGGCAAACGCACCGGCCCTGATAAATGAGATCGTACTTCCGAGAAGACTCGAAAACATCTCTATAATCTCCACCAGCGTTTCCACAACATATTCAAACACACCATTAGGAAACGGGTGCTTCATCCCTAAAAAAAAGAATCCCACTATATTTCTCATAGAGAAAATAAATACGGGTAGCAAGATATACGCAATCAGCTCGATGGCAGCCGGAATTGTCCCGGTCTCATTATAACGAACAAACAGGAAGACCGCACCTGCATAAAGCATCAGGCTCGGCAGTCCTCTGGTTCCGAAAAATGCGGCGTTATAGTCTTTTATCTTAAGGCAGTTTACGATGTTTAAAAAAATGCTGACAGCAATGAAAGCCACACCCATCATTATTACGCAAAAGAAAAGAAACATTATATGTTCCATAGGATGGAACCACAGCGCAGGTATTATGTGCTCGTTGCTAAAAAAGCTTCCATAAATAAACCCAAAGCCAACAGCAGAAAAACCGCATATTTGCAGGATAATGCCTGCATTGAAAAGAAAGTATTGATCTCTTTTGCTCCTGCGGGCTATCAGCCTCATTATAAAACCTGCAAGGACAAGAATAAGACCCTGGCCTATATCCCCGAACATGACACCGAACATCATGACAAATGTGATGGCTGCAACAGGTGTTGGATCAAGTTCCGTATTTCCGGGAACCCCAACGTTTTTTACCAGGAGCTCAAAAGGTCTGAAAAGGCGATTATTTTTCAGAATGACCGGTGCATCGATTTCCAGTTTGTCTGAGATCATGAGGAGGTATTTTTCCCCGCATATCTTCTTTAGGATCTCCGTCAGCCTGGTTTTGTTCCTTATATCTATCCAGCCGCTCAAGAATAAGGCTTCATGAGAAAAAAGGAACATTTTTTGCGCGTCGATCACGGCCTCAAGCTTTAGAAAAACACCATAGAGTTCACGGAGTTTCATCCCCCACTCTTCTCTCATTCTGTTGTAATAGACCTCAATCCTTCTCAAGCGCCTGTTCAGGATCTGAATCCTGTGTCGCAGATGCTCCACTGGTAAGGCCCACATCTCACTCGCCCTGATCCTCTCTGTTTCATCGTGGTAACCGTGTTTTTGCAACAGCTCCAGGTTTTCATTCTTCTTCTCAGCCAGCGTAACAGCCACGAGATTCCTGCCAAACGGTCGCACAAGAGAACCATCATCTATACCTGCAACGGTCTCATCATAGTCACCATCCATAGTCCCAAGCAGGTAACTGCACAATTTCATCCTGTCAAGTGACCCTGAATCAACTCCGATCAAGTTCAACTCTTGTTCTCTGCCGACCTGTTCCAGGATCTGCTCAATCTTATGCGAGATATCACGATGGAGTTTTTCAAACTGTTCAACTTTTCTGCTAACAGAGCTCAAATAGATCTCATCTTTCTCTATATCTCGCCTGCAAACCACCGGTGAATCGGATCTCTCATCAACGCTTTTCTTGAGATCTAAAGACGAAAACAAGGACTCAATGGTACTGACTAATCGCTTTGTGTTTCTGTCTTCGGCTTCAAGCTCCAGGCCCATTTCCTCATCAGGTAAAACGCCTTCAAAATCAGCCCTGGCAAGATGAATCAATTCCTCCTTTCCAAGCTCACTGAGCAAGTCATCGCAGAGCCTCCTTTGAACCCCAACGGTCACTTTTCTTATCTTAGCCTTGGAAAACATTCAGCCCTCACAGATGATCCTGTCATAGACTATTTCCGGGGGAACATTAAAACGAAAACCTTCAATTATCCGGAAAAGATTTTGTACCTGATAATAGACCAGCCAGAGATATGAAATAACACAATATATTGAATGAAAATCCTTTGAGAAAATCTTCGAGATATAAGACCTGAAATATTTCTCTAATTCGTTCTCAATATCTGAGACCTCCGGAACAGTATCAGAGGATTCTATTACTCGCAACCTTCGATCCAGTTCCCTTTCCAGCATTTTCTCAATGTCTATGATTATTTCCTCCCTAACATTAACCCCACGGATCAAATCAAAGAGAAAACCCATATGGCTCAAAATCCTGGTGTCATTCCACCCATAGTTCACCTCAAGGCGGCGGCTCCAGAGAATCTTAAGCAAGACAAGCCTCACTAACATAATTTCATTAAAAATGCGTCTCTGAGAAAATAAGACTTTTTTTGATAAACCAAGGAAAGAAGCAGATACACAAAAATCGATCCTGCTCTCGAACTCCTCATAGTTACGAGGTCCATCATCTGAGATCACAGGCTCAAGATACGTGCCGGCAACCAGGGCATTAAAGTCTTCCAGGGTTATCTCCCGGTCTAAGAGATCTCTTTCAATCTCATTATAGGGGGTTATATCATACCATTGCCTGATAATCATTGTCCTGCCAAATGCCTTTGCCAGGAGCAGCCTGAAGTTGTTGGCCTCAAAAAAACGTAAAAACCCCAAAAAAAGGTCCCTATAGGAGTTATTTGATTCCACAAGACGCAATATCTGCTTTATTTGATTGCGGAATATTATTTCTTTGGTTCTGATATGATCTTGGGCGTCTGTTTCAGATATGAGACTTGGAAATGCAAGGTGTGCATCTTTCGCGTTGATAATTTCAAGATAATCACCCCGTTTCAGGAATTGGCCGCGCAAGGCATGGATTTTTGCATGGAGATAGGTTTTGTCTGCATAAGGATACACTATCAAGACCTGATTATCAGTACCAGAAAAAATATTGCGCACAAAATGGTCATAATTTTTTGCCGCGATATATTGGGGGGTAATGAATCTTGTGTTTTGTACTCGAAATCCGAAATCTGCAATCCGAAATTCCTGGTTAGGAACGTGGACGAAATAACTTCCGTAAGTAGGCGCTCGGATTTAGGGTGGATTTGTTCGATCCGAAAGCTCAAAACCACAGTAATAGCAAGACTATTTCGAGGATTTTGAGATTGAGGACCGGACAAAGATGCCCTGAAGCCGGGATGCATAGTTGTGGAACTTATTTCGTCCACGTTCCTTAGGTCCCAAGAATGATCGAAACTATCCTTCCCTCTATTGTTTCACATAGCTGCTTATCCTGCATCAAGGTGTCCTTTTCCTTGCCTATTTCCTTCAATTCTTCACCAACCTGTTTTTCAGCTTTTTCGACTGCGGATCTTACTCTCTGTTTATTATTTTCAGAAATTTCGTTTTCCATCTGAGCCTTTTTGTGGTTAAGCTCCTCTCTTACCTTTTCGATTTCGCCTTCATAATCAAGTTTCGCCTTTTCAATAGCTTCCAGAAATGTCCCTTCCGCATCGATGATGTCTTTTATTATGTTACCCATACTCGCGTACCAGCCATGATATAGTCCTTAAGATAATGTTTTTGGGGTTTAGAATATTCGATCCCCGAAGAGATTTTTCCCGTGCGATATCAGGAAACTTGAAATTTGAAACTGGAAACTTGGTAGCCACCTGAATAGTCATATATAGACCAAGTTTCAAATTTCCAGTTTCAAGTATCGGATTCCGACTGCCCCTGTAATTCTTTTTAAAGGAGAATTACACCAACCCCAAAATGTTTTTCTTTAAGCCTATAGGTTAACGAATCAAAATAAACATTTCTCTCAGAGCCCACTACTCAGGTGGATAAACTATCCAGACGAGTCGGGATTAGGGAAAAGACTCATAAAACTCAATAATAGCCTAACCATATCAAGTATACTGTTCCCAAATACGGCTTTTGCCGTTGGGAGGAATTGATCAGCATACTTCAGGCTAATAAGGCTAATAGCCTGCGTGGATACTATTACATTTTCTATGAAGGTTTGCAATCTTTTTCTGCGATTATGACATTGAAGATCGCGTGGACCACATGATAAGGCAACTTTCACTGGTTCAAAAATAGTTTGCTTAGTTCGCATAAATGCAATATGATTGGAAAAAGTTTTCTTCACTCAGGATTGCAGGATTGCCCTCAGGCCCTTATCGCTATAGAAGGAAGGCTGGCCCGAAACGTGTTACTATTCTACCCGGATTTCACTTGATAGACAGACAAAAGGAGGACATATGCAACACACAGAAGGTTTCGCTGACAAGCTGATGACAATGGTTGAAAACAGTGCCAAAGAGATTTGTGAGCGGTTATGCAAGTCCTTAAGGCAAAGCAGCAAGACGCCCTCGTTTCGTTCCATACCGCAAAGGCAATGCGTCCTTCAGTTGATGGGGTTCTTTAAGGATCTGCGAAGGATCTACTTTTGCGAAAAACCCTACAAAGAGGTGTTTGAATTTTTCCACAATTATGCTGAAAACAGATACAAGGATGGGATACCTCCACATGAAGCCATATACGCCCTTATCATAATTCGAAGGCACATATGGCTCTTTACAGAATCACATGCACCCCTCCTTACAGGCCTTGATCTCCGCCGGTCTGTGGAGAGCATCAACAAAATGATACGTATTTTTGACCATGGCATGTACAGTGTTACAGAAAAATATGACGAAATTTATCAAAGTGAAAGACCTAATCTTGATGAACTCGTAAAAAGTTCGATTTAGACGGTTTCGTAAAAGTTCAAATTCAAGGCGTGCAAATTTTGTAATCATGAGGCGTACTTATCGTACGTTGAATGCTTACGAAATGCAGCACAACGCAGAAGTTGGACTTTTTACGAAACCGTCAATCGTGAATCCTAAACATGAGCCTGTCTCGGTGAAAGCCGCAGATTGACGCTGAGATTGTGAAAAAGGGCTATTTCCGGATAGGCACTAT
>JAYEIR010000112.1:0-3592 GCA_034660135.1 Thermodesulfobacteriota bacterium | reverse complement strand
GTGCAGGTGGAGAGGAGACCGCCAAAATAGTTTCCAGGCTGTATTCGCGTGGGCATTCCGGGCCACTCTGGGAGTACTTGATCAGGTAAACGTTCACAGTTTCCAGTTATCGGTTACCAGTTATCAGCTATCGGTTCACGGTTCACGGTTGAAAAAAGTGACCCGATTCCTGTCTCGATTGAAATGTTACATTATCTGAGTTAAATGCCCAATGGTGTTCAATACGAAATGGTATTCGGTTATTGCTCTGAATAAGCCTTCTTCTGATAAGATTATCTTGGATGCTGAAGTGTTGCCTGATTCGCCATGGTTTTCAGGACATTTTCCAGGGGAGCCGATTCTTCCTGGAATTGCCCAGATCGAGATGGCGCTTGACGCAATCAAGCACTTGACTCAAAAGGACTTGAAAATCTCTAATGTTAAGAGAGTAAGGTTCAAACAGATTATAAGGCCGGGAGACAAGCTGCAAATAATTGCCACTTCCAAAAAGGAAAAGGCGTTAGCATTCTCTTACCGCATATCAGTTAAGGGAGAACTCGCCTGCCATGGTATCATGACAGCGGAAGATAAGGATTAACTACAGCTTTCGACAGCCTGTTTAAGGGTGAGGACTTTCGTCTGACTGGAATTGTGACAGATAACAGAAACGCACCCCGGCCTTTTGCCGGAAAACTGTACACTAATCCGCAAAAAAATTTCAATGGGGGTACAAAATGCCTGAGGAAATAAAAATATCAAAGCTCATTATCCGGGTGGCAGAGGTCATGATTAACGAGCTCAAACTCGAAGACGTGACACCGGAGACATTCGACCCGGAGATAGACTTGATCGATGAAGTTGGTATTGACAGCATGGATCTCGCAACCGTTGCCCTTGTGCTTCAGGATGAATACGGGATAAGAATTGACGAAGACGATTATCCAAAGCTGACGACGATCCGCCTGATAGCGGAATATCTTAAGGAAAAACTGACGGAACAAGATATATAGTGCCTGAACGAAAACCCTGTTCAGGCACGATTTTGGATTTTGGATTTTAGATTTTGGATTAATGGAATCAATCCCAACTTAGTAAAGCCTCATGATTGATGTTGTGTTCGTTTTCATTTCGAGGTTTTCGTTCAGAGACTATATAATACCTGAAAAATGCAATTAGCGATTAGCCGTTAGCTATTAGCTGCATAAAATCAATTAGTTGTTAGACAATACAGCTACATCAAAAAATGAAGGTTTCAATTCAGCGCAAAGTTATACAAATGCTTGTAGTCTTTAAGCAAACGGCTAATTGCTCAAAGCTAATTGCAGGTTTTAGGTAGCCTGGAGTTAACAAAATGGTCCCTAAAAAAGAAAAACCGGGCGGGTCTATCCAGAACCTGTCTGAGAATAAATGGAAATTTTCAGATCTTATAGCAGACCCTGAGATGGGCGAGAGATGGGAAAAAGTCCGTAAATACTTTTTCCTGCGTGAATCCACGTATGACATGACCAATCGTTGCAACATCAAGTGTGAGGGCTGCTATTATTATATGGGAGATAAGCAGTTTGCCAAGGAAAACAGGGATCCGGAAGCATGGCGCAAGCTCATGAAGCAGGAAAAAGCAAGGGGTATCACCTATGTGGTTCTCGCAGGAGCTGAACCTTCCTTAGTCCCTGAACTTTGCGACATATGCTACGAAGAAATGCCACTGGGGAGTATTGCCTCCAACGGCCTGAAGAGCATACCCCTGTCCATTGATTATAAGATTCATATTTCGGTCTGGGGAAATGATGAAACAAGCCTCAGATTAAGGAACGCAAAGAATATGCTCCTCAGGCAGATAGACAATTACGAGGGTGATCCCAGGGCAATATTCGTCTATACTTTTACAAGAGGTAACATTGACGAGGCGCATGAGGTGGTGAAAACCCTTTCAAGACATGGGTGCAAGGTCACCTTTAATATGTTTTCATCCCCGGTCGGATATAACGGTCCCCTGCGGCACACCCGGGAATCTCTTGCGCTTACCCGGAAAGCAATGATGGAACTTCTTTCCACATATCCTGAAAACGTTGTTTTCTCGCTTTATAATGTGGTTTCCCATACTCACGACTATGGACTTCATGACCTCTACACCTGTTCTTATCCGAGGATGAATCCATCCACCCACATAGGGCTTGGGCGGTCTTTCAGGCAATACCGGACAGATCTCACCTGGGACAGAAGCGTTGCCTGTTGTGTTCCGGATACAGACTGCGATGACTGCCGGCACTATGCAGCAGGCAGTGCGGTGGTAACCGCAAGACTGTTCCGTCATGCGACCAATCCCGACATATTCAGGTCCTGGCTTGACTATGTTGACACATATCTTGCAGTATGGGTTATGGGATATGAAAAGGGCAGGAATCTCTGTAATTATCTCGTAGCTCCACCCGGCCATGAGATTTCCGGCCCCCGAATATGACCGGATGTTATTTCATCTTAGAAAACCACGTCCTGTGGGCGTGGTCAGAGACATTGGCTCTGCCCTGTTTGGTGGTCAATAGAAGTGCACGCAGGTAAAGGCGTTAATTAACTAACACCGCCAGAGTTGGTGGCTTGAACCAAGGAGTTCATGAATGAAGACCGTAAGTTCACTGCTTGATCAAGAATGGTATGAACGGTATAAAGCGATTTCAAAGCTGAATATCCGGAGTTCCATTTATGATGTGACTAATAGATGTAATCTGCGTTGCAAGGGCTGTTTTTTCTTCTCCTCCGACGAGCATAAAGTCGCAAAAGAGGAGATGGACAAGACTAAGTGGGAAGAATTCATTGATAAAGAAAAAAAACGGGGTGTTAATCTCGCCATCCTGATAGGAGGAGAGCCTACGATTTGTCTTGACCGGGTAGAGGCATTCTACAAGAGATTACCGACGTTTTGCGCCACCAACGGCATTATCAAAGTCCCGAGGGACAGATTCCCGGATATGATGGTCGGCATTTCAATTTGGGGTGATGAAGAGGACGAAAAGCTTCTCAGGGGGAAAGACACCTTTTCCATATCCAGCAAGAATTATGAGGGTGACCCATATGCCTACTATCTTTATACCATCACGCCCACACAGATAGGAAAGACGGAACGAATAATCAGTAAGATCAGAGATGCCGGGCTAAAGGTTCATATGCAGTTGCTCTCAAATGATGAAGGCGTGGAGAATTTCTTTTGGACAGAAGATGAACTGAAAGACATCAGGGCTGAAATGGATGATATGCTTGATGCATATCCGGATACGGTTATCTCCTCCAAGTACTACCACAAGATAATAACAACCGGAAAAATGTTTGATCGTACTTTTGGATGGAGCGAGTGCCCCTCTGTCACACAGCCGAGAGACAACAGAAAACCTCCTCCAAAGAGGCTGATCGGCTTTATACGATGGGCTTCGGATCTCAAGACAATGCACCGGTGCTGCACGTCTGAAACACGTGACTGTTCGACCTGTAAAGACGGGGCAGCCCATATGAGCTGGGTAATGGTAAACAAGAGGGCTCATATACGTTCCAGTCAGGACATCCGGAACTGGATTGAGGTCTACGAAATGTTCGCAAAGCTTTATCAGTTTATCCCGTGGTA
>JAYEIR010000111.1:0-17004 GCA_034660135.1 Thermodesulfobacteriota bacterium | reverse complement strand
CTAATTATAGCTTTCACTGGGAATTAATCCGAGAGGCAACAATTGTGGGAGGTTTCCATAGGAATAAAAATTTCTGTCCGAGGTTATTTTGGATATGCACGATGAGTCGTTTACTCCTTTAAAGGATATTATTGAGAATCTATTGAACCATGGTGGGTTGCCATTTGATCCAAGTGACGGGGATATCTGGAAAGTATGGGACGAAGTGGTAGGTCCTGGGATTTCAAGTAATGCCGGACCTTCATGGATAAGGAACGGTAGACTCAGGGTCACGGTCTCAGATCCTATCTGGCTTCAAGAGCTGAAGTTTGTGCAAGACGACATTAAAGAGAAATTGAACGATAAGTTGGGCCGACAGGCCGTCAAGAACATAGAATTCAGGGTAGGGCCGAGATAGAGAATTTTCCTTGACCAAGAAGGGGAGGGCCTATCTCAAGACCTGGCTTTCCGTGCAAAGAGGCCTCAATCAGTGTTAGTTTGGCGTTCGATTTGAGATCGGGGTAATTGATCCGGAGCCTTTTGGGTTCGAAGTCGTAATGTTTGAGCCGGACCAGAATATCCGCAAGGCGAGCAGATGGATAGATCAAGGCGAGTCTTCCTTTCTTGCGGAGAAGGCCTCTTGCAGCTCGCAAGATATCGTCAAGAGAGGCGAGAAGTTCATGTCTTGCAATAGCCCTTCTGACATCAGGATTAATGCGACCGGATTTCGCCCTGCGATACGGGGGATTACATATGACTACATCAGCCGACTCCCTGGAAAGTGGAGGATACTTGATATCCCCTATTACCACATCCATTTTGTTCTCAAATCCATTAAGAATTGCATTTCGTGCGGCCTGATCAGCTAATCCTTGTTGGATTTCCAGTCCAATAGTGTGTCCTGTCGATTTTGTAAGGAGAAGCATTAAAAGGATAACACCGCATCCAGTCCCCAGATCGACGATAACATCACCTTTCCTTATAGTGACAAATTCCGAGAGCAGGATTGCATCGATAGAGAATCTGTAACCGTCTTTTGATTGGATTAGCCGTAAGCGGCCATTCAGGAATTCGTCAATACATTCATCCGGCCGCACTTCCACTTCATGGCATCTAAAGGATTTCATGAGGATCTATCTTGTTAAAAACCAGACCGGTCAGCAATTTGGGGAAAAAATAGGTTGATTTTCTCGGCATGACAAGGGAGTTGCCTGCTATTTCCTTTACGTGGTCTATTTTTGTAGGGTTCAATAAGAATACCATTTGGAAGTTTCCGGAATAGACCTGGGAAACAGCCTTTTCCATGCTGCTCTGATAATGAAATATTTCCTCATTATCCAGTTCATCTCTGGTAAAGCCAAGGCCTTTCTGCAGAATAAATCTGGACAGGGCAAGTACATCAAGCTTTTTTAGTGAATGGTGAAGATCATCCCCCATCTCATCCCTTGCATCCTGTTTTAGCGAAAGCAAATAGCACTGGCCGGCCTTATGGAGGTAAAAGCCGATGGCCGTATTAGAAAGACCTGCGTCTTCGAGCCTGTCCTTCATAAGTCCGCATTCATAGGTAACGTCTGGAGAAGATGAAAAGCTCGCAATGGTGAACCACTTTTCCAGCCTTTCAAGAAACGGTTCAATCTGAAAATCAGGCACGCTTTTGATAAGTCGATGGGAAGGCAGGATGGTCAGGCCCTTGTCGTTCATGTTGGATAAGTATGTCATGACGTATTCGTAGGACCTGTTGAGAGGTCGACGGCCGTATCTGGTCCGCATGATGTTCCTGAAGTTACGTGCGGTTTCGTAACGGTGATGGCCATCAGCGATAAAAATTGACTTTCCCGACAAAAAATCCGCCATCTTCTTAAACACATCATAGTCTTGGAGAATCCACATCCGGTGTTCAGAGCCGTCCTCAAAATCAAAGGTCGTTAGTGGGGGAGAGTCGATGGATTTTTTTATGGCTTCAAATATGACATTTTCGGCATCCTCGTAAAGACCGAATATCTGGCTGAACTGTGCCCCGCACGCCCTCATGAGCTTCAGACGGTCATCTCTGTGGGCGGAAAAGGTCCTTTCATGCGGAAGAATAACAGCGGATTCCTCGTCTTCTATTCTGAGCAAGGCAATCACTCCCCACCTGGTACGACGGGGCTGACCATTCCCGGGGTCGTATGTGTGTGACGTGACATACATGGAGGGTTCATTAGCATGAACCAGGATTCCCTCGGATCTCCACCTCCTGAAATAGTCTGCGGCGCGTGTGTATGTATTGTCCCAATCCGTATCCCCCGTTTTTTTCATGCCCAGGATCAGGCGGATGACATTGTAGGGGTCTGCCTCATAGTATGCCTTCTGTTCATCATCTGAGATCACGTCATATGGTGGCGCAACCAGATTTGAGAGGTTTTGCATCATGTGAAGGTTGTAAGTGAGTCCCTTGAAAGGTGCAATAATGGCCATGTTTGTTTCGCTCTCCAGTATTATCAGCAACAATTCTAATTAGTATTTCACCTCGATAAAAGAGATCCCTCTATCCTCCTGTTAGTAAGGACTAAAGGTTAAAATTAGAATTGTTGAATTATCAGAATCAAAATGCTAATTAATCTCAGATAGAGTGTGAAACTGTCAAGTAAATTTTTTTAACCTCACGGGAGTGACGGCCTTAGAGCTTTTTACGAGACCATCAACGTTTTTCAATAGAAAAACATATCCTATCTAATCCCCTTATAATGCCGGCCTATACCTGAAGCAGTGGTTTAAGCCGATTAATTAAAATTTGTCCTTGACATTGGGTCAAGTTCACCCAATATATACGACCATACCCTGCAAAGTGTAAAGAATCGGCAGGATGTATTCACGACAATGATTTCTTTTATTAGTAACAGGGCTTAGTAACAGGGCGCTGAACTTAAATAGTGCCTGAACGAAAACCTCGAAATATGGTTTTCCAGCTTTGTTATAGACCTTCAATATAGGAGTATAAACATGGACTTGAGCAAAATGATACAAGATGTTAAAAACCATCCGGATTCTCCCAAGATGGGCATGATAGCGAGTCACCTTGGTGTGGTGAGAGAAAGCTCTGTCAAGGGAGGCAAGGTGACGGAAATCCATGTCACCTTTGACAGGGATGCTATCAATAATATAATTAATGAAACAAAGAAGATGCAAGGTATTGTTGAAGTATTGGTTGATGTTGCCGGAGGACATTTGAAGGTTGGTGACGACATAATGGCGGTGGTGGTTGGTGGAGACATCCGTGATCATGTCTTCCCCGCATTGATATCAGCCGTAAACCGCATCAAGGTAGAGGCTTCAGAAAAAAAAGAAATTTTTTAGTAAGGGGGCATGGGATCATGGGAATGGTGGATATTACTGAAAAACCTGTTATTAAGCGTCTTGCAGAGGCGGCTGGAATAATTCGGCTTTCTGCCGACACAATCAGCAAGATCAGGAACGGTCAGACAAAAAAGGGAGATCCGCTTTTGGTGGCGGAAATTGCCGGTATGAACGCTGCAAAGCAGACTCATCTCTTGATTCCTCATTGTCACCAGATCCCACTGGATACGGTGAAGGTGGCTTTCGATGTCTCGGACGGATTTATCGAGGCAAAGTGTCTTGTAAGAGCACAGGCACGAACGGGTGTTGAGATGGAGGCCCTTGTAGGCGTATCAATGGCCCTGAACACAATATGGGATATGGTAAAATACCTGGAAAAGGATGACAAGGGACAATATCCATCCACGGGCATCAATGATATTAGAGTAGTAATGAAAAAAAAGGAAGGGTAGTGGGTTTTGGATATGAAAAAGTTTCTTTATATTATTGTCATTTTGATGTTGGGCCTGTGTATGACGGACGGACGGACCTGGGCCTCAAAGGCGTATGTGACTGATTCGTTCCATATCACATTCCGCACAGGACCTAGCATTGAAAACAAAGTTGTTAAATATCTTATTTCAGGCGAACCTGTAGAAATATTGGGATCACAAGAGGGCTGGAGCCGTGTTCGCCTTTTGGATGAAAAATACGACAAGATGGAAGGTTGGGTCCTGAGCCGCTACATGGTCGAACGTCTGCCTTGGAAAATCCAGGCTGAATCCCTGAGAAAGGAGAATACAGGACTCAAGGAAAAACTGGTGCGTATTGAGAAGGATTCCGAGGAACTGGCAACCATGGAAAAAAGGCTTATAAAAAAAATAAAAGAGGACACTGAAGTAATCGTTAAGCTGAGGGGCGAATATGAGAAGCTCAAAAAGGGTTCCGCCGGTTATGTAAAGCTGAAAGCAGCATATGACAACATAAATAGGACAGTCCAGGCCAGCCAGAAAGAAATTGAGACATTGACCATGGAAAATGACAGTATGAAGAACTCCCAAAGAAACAGATGGTTTGCAACGGGCGCTCTGGTCCTGTTATGTGGCCTGCTGATTGGCTTGTTAGTAGGAAGACAACAGAAAAAACGCAGCTCCTACTATTAGGACAGAGATCGTCAAATAGTTGAGTAGTTGAGTTGAAAAATGGTCCTGCCTCTGGGCGGGATTAGAGCTTTAATCATATCGAGCGTCCATCCATAAATGGCCCTTTAAATGGCCCGTTTTTACAATCCTGACTGCAGATTTGCCGCAGTTTTTCTTATGTCAGACCGAATTCACATGCAAGATAAGACAATAACAACGGAAAAGATTGTTTCTGCCTATGAAAAATTGCCCCCCTTTGAGCAGGTCCTCGTGCAATTATGTTCCGTTATCTATGAGCCAACCAATCGGCTTTTCATATCTAAGTGTCTTCGAAGAGCTGAGATAGGCGTTGACCGGGAAAAGATCTGCACAAGCAAAGAATTGGATCTTTATTTGGGTAAATTAATAGGACTGGAATTGCTGGATGATCAGTTACGATGTAATGAGGGCCTGGTAGAAATCGCTACGAGACACGCAATCAGTGCCGGGCACTACGAGGCTATGGTCGGAGTGGTCCAGGATCAGAAGCCTTTGCCTGACTATCATGATGACAAGAAACAATATTGTTCACGTTTGATGAGAGATTTTCGCATCGGGATTTATTCGCATAATGAGGATCTCCGGAACAAATGTTATAGGGGAATTCTTTCTCATTGCCCTGCTCATTATGTCGAGCCCGATCCGTTTATACAGGTTTGTAGCAACCCATTTGATGCGGGGTGGTTTTCCACATTATCCCTTGGAGTCCAGGAATACACTCTTTCTATAATATTCGATCGGGCGATATGGAAACTTGAACCGGACCGTGATGCCTTGAGTTATGTATTGAACCAAAACTCTTTGGATGTTCTCCCGGAACCGGAAAGGCACAGGCTTTATCACTTTTTGATCACCCGGCTTATAATGGGTGGACGTCTGCGCCAGGCCCGAGAAATGATTTCGAAGATCGAGGAATCCGGTTATACGAACGGGCTGTTGGGATGGATATATTTCCTCGAGGGTAAAAATGACCGGGCCATTGAGATTTTTGAGGCTGACCTAAAAGAGCTGCGTAGGAGAACAGGTAAAAAAACACGTTGTTTTACCGGGATTCCCGGACTTTTCTATGTTTTGGCCTTGCTCAAACGTCAGGATTCTTCCCTCCTGAATAAAGTCGATAAGTTCATCAGTGCGGCACAATCTGATAAGTATCAAAATCCGTATATGGTGTCAGCGTATTCTTCGTTAAAGACCATTGTCAGGGCACAGGACTTTGATGATGAAAGTGCGATATTGGTCAAGAAAGAAAACAATGACACGAGTGAGACCGCTTCTCTATTCTTTTCCGCTTTTGCCTCTTACTGGCTGCAGAACCAGTTGGACCGGAAGAGTATAGTAGCACTCACTGAGATCTTTATAAAGGCCAATAAGATTGGTTTGAAATGGCTCGCTATGGAGTGTGCCGAACTCTTTTGTCTTGCAGGTCATGGCAGGTCGGTTTACCGGAAGTACGCCGACAGGATCCGGAAAGAGACCGGAATGCAGTCCATCGTCCCTGTTATTCGTATAGAAGAATCATGGCAAAAAGGCCTGCGTGCCCTGATTCATATAACTGCATCTGATCGCCAATCGTCGGCAAAATCCGGCAACAAGAGACTGGTATGGCTTATTAGCTATTATGACGGTGCCATTTCTCTTCTGCCAAAGGAACAAAAGCTCACATCCAAAGGAACCTGGTCTAAAGGGCGGCCGGTGGCCCTCAGCAGACTGCGCAACGGTAATAAGCTGGACTACATAACCAGTCAGGACCACATCATCCGCGCCACCATTGAAAAAGAATCAAATTATTATTATGGAACCCGCTACTTTTTTAAATGGGAAAAAACCCTGCCGGCGCTGGTGGGTCATCCCTTGCTTTTTCTATCAGAGTCTCCTTCGATACCTGTGGAACTGGTAAAGGGCGAACCGGAAGTAGTGGTGAGCCAATCCGGTTCTGTGCTCAATATCCGATTCTCTGAACCTGTTTCGGATGAACCTGTAATGATCATTCAAGAGATGCCTACCCGCTTGAAGGTGATAGAGCTCACCAAGGAGCACCGTCGTATTGGCAGAATACTCGGTGACAAAGGTCTGGAGGTGCCTGTAGCTTCCAAGGAGCAGGTCCTGTCAGCCATTGGCGGTATTTCATCACTTGTTACCGTACACTCCGCTATTGGCGGCAAATCAAAAGACATTGACCAAATAGACGCTGATCCTGGCATTTACGTTCACCTCCTTCCATCCGGTTCCGGGTTCAGGTTGGAGATGTTTGTCAGGCCCTTTGGCACAGGAGGACCCTATTTGAGGCCTGGCATTGGAGCGGAAAATGTGATTGCCGAGATTGACGGCATACGCATGCAGACAAGAAGGAACCTCATGCTGGAGGGAAAAAATGCCCTAATGGTTGAAGCCGGATGTCCAACTCTTACCATGTGTGAACAAACAGGCAGACAATGGTTCCTTGAGGATCCGGAAGACTGCCTGGAGGTGCTGCTTGATCTCAAGGCGTTGCAGGACATGAACGAGGTAAAAGTGGAATGGCCGGAGGGTGAAAAGCTTAGAGTGGCTCATCAGGCCTCTTTTGAGCAATTAAACTTGAAGATTCGTGGCACGACCAACTGGTTTGAAGCCAAGGGCCAACTGAAACTCAATGATGACCTTGTCATTGACATGAGAAAACTGTTAGATCTTGTTCGGAAATCCAAGAGTCGTTTCATACCATTGGGTGAGGGGCAATTCGTAGCCCTGACACAGGAATTTCGCAATAGACTGGAAGAGATAGATTCATTTTCAAGAAAACGCGGTAGGGCCATCCATTTTCATGCATCGGGTTCCCTGGCGTTGAAAGATTTCACTGACAACCTTGTCCATTTGGACACTGACAAGACCTGGGAGGCCCATCTGAAACGTATCAGTGACGGTCAACAGCTTCAACCTGTTGTGCCCTCCACACTTAAAGCCAGGCTGCGTGATTACCAGGTTGAAGGGTATCAGTGGCTGACTCGTTTGGCCTACTGGGGAGTGGGTGCCTGTCTTGCAGATGATATGGGCCTGGGAAAAACCATCCAGGCTCTCGCTGTTATTCTGGCCCGTGCTCCACATGGACCCACCCTTGTGGTTGCGCCTAAATCAGTTTGTCTGAACTGGGTTGCAGAGGCAGAACGCTTTGCGCCTACCCTGAACTTTACAATTTTTGCGGGCAAGAACCGGAAAGATCAGATAAAGGGCTTGAAACCACTTGACGTGATAGTCGCGAGCTATGGCATGTTACAGCAGGAGAAAGAACTGCTTGCATCTCTGCAATGGAGCACCATAATCCTTGATGAAGCTCAGGCTATCAAGAATATCACAAGTAAGCGTTCCCAGGCTGCGATGTCCCTCCAGGGAGAATTCAAGGTTATTACTACGGGTACCCCCATTGAAAATCATCTCGGTGAGCTTTTTACGCTTTTTGATTTTATCAATCCCGGACTGTTGGGTTCCCGCAAGGCCTTTAACGAGCGCTTCGCCGTCCCTATCAGCAGGAATAATGCCAATGTCAAAAGAACTTGCAAGAAGTTGATTCAACCGTTTATTCTGAGGCGTATTAAATCGCAGGTATTAGAAGAACTGCCGCCCCGCACCGATATTATACTGCAGGTGGAGATGAGCCCTGAGGAAGCTGCGTTTTATGAAGCCCTGAGACAGGCGGCCATCAAGAAACTGGAGTTTGCGGAAATGCCCGCAGGCCAGAGGCATCTGAGAATCCTTGCTGAAATCATGAAGTTACGTCGCGCATGCTGTAATACACGGCTTATTGTGCCCGAGTCTGGTTTGCCCAGCGCCAAGCTTGATCTCTTCGGCGAGGTGGTGTCGGAACTTCTGGAAAATCGTCATAAGGCCCTGGTTTTCAGTCAGTTTGTCGGACATCTGTCCATCATCCGTGAATTTCTCGATATCAAAGGAATAGATTACAGGTATCTTGATGGTAGCACACCTGCCGCAAGAAGAAGTGAAGAGGTGAATGCATTCCAGGCAGGGCAGGGGGATCTTTTCCTGATCAGCCTCAAGGCGGGCGGTCTGGGGTTAAACCTGACCGCGGCCGATTATGTGATCCACATGGACCCATGGTGGAATCCGGCAGTGGAAGATCAGGCATCTGATCGTGCTCATCGTATCGGTCAACAGCGTCCTGTCACTGTGTACCGCCTCGTGACCCGGGACACCATTGAAGAAAAGATTGTAAAATTACATCAGGAAAAGCGTGATCTGGCCAGCAGCCTGTTGGAAGGAAGTGATATGAGCGGCAAAATGTCGGCAGGAGAACTTCTCAAGCTGATCAAGGAACAATAACTTGAACCGGTAACGAAAAACATGGAGGTACTTTTTAGTTATGCTTGCCAAGGTGCTCAGTAGCGCTGTTATCGGCATAGACGCCTATATAGTGGAAGTTGAAGTCGATATTGCAAAGGGGTTGCCCGCATTTGCCACGGTGGGTCTGCCGGAAGGAGCGGTCAGGGAAAGCAAGGAGCGGGTCAAGGCAGCTATCAAAAATTCCGGTTATCATTTCCCGTCTGACCGGATCACGGTGAACCTGGCTCCCGCAGATATCAAGAAGGAAGGCTCTGCATTTGATCTCCCAATGGCACTCGGAATCCTGGGGGCCACAGGATTGCTGGAAAGATCTTCTTATTCCGAATATCTATTCTTGGGGGAATTGGCCCTTGACGGACTCATAAGACCTATCAAGGGCGTCCTTTCAATGACAATTGCCGCAAAAAATCTGGGGTTTAAGGGGATTTTTCTTCCCAAGGAAAACGCTGCTGAAGCAGGTGTTGTGGGAGGCATTGACATCTATCCGGTTACTGCCCTGTGGCAGGTGGTCGATTTCCTGAGTGGCTTTTCAAAAATAGATCCGTTTAAGGTAGAAATCGATAAGCTGTTTCAGGCCCCGGATTCCGAATTGGATTTCAATGACGTCCGTGGACAGGAAAACGCGAAAAGGGCCATGGAGATCTCTGCGGCAGGCGGGCATAACGTTATTATGATAGGTCCGCCAGGCTCAGGAAAGACCATGCTGGCGAGACGCCTTCCAACTGTTCTCCCGGTCCTGAGTTTTGAAGAGTCGCTTGACACCTCCAAGGTCTACAGTGTAATGGGGCTCATGCCCAAAGGCTATGGCCTGATTACCGTACGGCCCTTCAGGTCACCTCACCACACTATTTCCGATGCAGGTCTGATCGGAGGCGGGCAGAACCCCAAGCCCGGTGAAGTCAGCCTGAGCCATAATGGTGTCCTGTTCTTAGATGAGCTGCCGGAGTTCAGAAAAAATGTCCTGGAGGTCTTAAGACAGCCCATGGAAGATGGGTATGTGACCATTTCCCGCGCCAGCGCAACTGTGACCTATCCGGCAAACTTCATGCTGGTTGCTGCAATGAATCCCTGTCCATGCGGTTTTTTGGGTGATCCTAAGAGGGAATGTACCTGCTCTTTCCTTCAAATTCAACACTATCGTTCAAAGATATCAGGCCCCCTGATGGATCGTATTGATATCCATCTCGAGGTGCCGTCTGTTGCGTATAAGGATCTTTCTGCGGACGCTGATTGCGGTGCCGGGTCAGCAGAGATCCTTCAAAGGGTACAAGGAGCCAGGCGGATCCAGACCAGGAGATTCCAAAAAGCAAAAATTCATACCAATGCAGGCATGAGTACGCGTCAGATCAAGCAGTTCTGCAAGATAGATACAGAGTCCAACCTGCTTTTAGAAAAGGCCATGGAGAAATTCGGTCTCAGTGCCAGGGCCCATGCCCGCATACTGAAGATCTCCCGCAGCATTGCCGACCTGGAAGCCAGCGAGGACATCAGGGCGCCTCATGTGGCTGAAGCAATCCAGTACAGGACCCTGGACAGAAAGCTCTTAAGGTGAAAAAGGCGGGTTGTTGGAACAGCACCTCATGCTACTGACCGCGCAGTACATGGTAATTGCTTCTTGTATTGTAACCGGCACCTTGTATTTGTATCATGTCTATCCTGTTATCCTGTCAAATGTTTTCCCTTTACAATGGGGCTTCTTCAATTTCCAGATTTTTGATAGAGGGAAGATAAATATTAACAGTGGTACCAACACCAACTTCCGACTCAACTGAGATCGAGCCATTATGGTTTTTCACAATACCATAAACTGCAGCCATGCCAAGGCCCCGGCCTATGAAATATGTGGTAAAAAAGGGATCGAATATCCTGTTTCTTGTGTCTTCATCCATGCCCTTTCCATCATCCTCAACAATCATACACACATAAGCACCCGGCCTGAGTTCAGGATGACCTTCCAAGACCTCCTCGTTCCTGACAATGATCCTGATTCGACCTTCACCCTCTATGGCATCGTTTGAATTAGAGACTATGGCGGATAGCACCATCTGCATCTGGCTATGGTCAGCCTCTACATTCAAGGTATCCCTGGGTGGATCCGTCTCGATGCGAACATCGGGATTGAGGGTATGGCTCATCATTGGAAGCGTTTCTTTCACAAGGTCACTCAATGATATAATCTCGGGATGATATTCCCTTATCCTGGCATAAGACTGTAACTGGCTGGTCAGGTTGACCATTTTATACGCAGATTCCTTCATACACTGAGCGTATTCCATTATCTTTTTATTGTCAGGGAAGTTCGCCTTAAGCAGCCCGGTGTAACCGGTAATGGCAGTCAGGTTGTTGTTGAAGAGGTGTGCGATACCACCAGCCAGCGTGCCAATGGCATCCATTTTCTGGGAGTGTAAGAGCTGTGCCTGAAGCCGCTCTTTTTCAGTGATATCCTCACAGATAACGAGGTAGCTAACTGGTTCCGTCGTAACAACCGATCTGAAGTTTATCACTTTTTCAGAGCCGTCTTTGCATGTCACACGAAACGTTTGTGGCATGGCCTCCCCCGGCTCTATGACCTTACAGTCATTTTTCCATATTGAAACAACTTTTTTTCTGTACTCCTTATCAGGATATGCCTTCCTAAACCATTCCCGGCCGGTAGGGATATCTGTTAAGGTGTATCCGAACATCTCAATAGACTTGGGATTCACGTACAGGTAATCGCCGTTCTTAGCAATCAAAGATACCCCAACGGGGGATTCCTCCACCAGGATCCTGAACTTCTCCTTTTCCCTTTGCAGAGAGTCCTCTGACTGTTTTTTTTCTGTGATGTCTATGAGGTTGCCCATTATAGCAGGTCGTCCTCTGTATTGGATGGGTGTTACCATTATTTCACACCAGGAACTCTTCCCGTCCTTTTTGAGTATCTGCAGCTCATAGCGCCGGGGGACAGGTACACCTTTTAATCTTTGTGATACCCTTTGTTTTATTACCTCTCTTTCATCGGGATGAATTAATGATAGGTTCTCCTTGCCTAACAGTTCTTGGGCCGTATAACCATGGATCTCTGCAAACCTGTCATTTACAAACACAAATCTTCCATCCTGGAGGATGTAAATGCCTGTAAGGGAGTTTTCTGAAAGTGTTTTGTATCTATCCTCGCTCTCTCGCAGCGCTTCCTCCGACTGTTTTTGCTCGGAAACTTCCTTCTCTAACTCCTTAATCCTTTGCTCTAATTCTTCATAAGCCGGTTTCATTGTTGTCTCCCGCTTTGGTCGGATATATTAGTCTCACATTTCATCCAGCACCTTACGTACAGTCTTAGTCATGTCTCGCATCACAATGGGTTTCATGGTAAACGCCTTGATACCCATCTCTTTGGCCTTTTCTTCAGAGATACGTTCACTGAACCCGGTGCAGAGGATAACGGGAATGTCACGACGGATTTTCATCAGTTCCTTTGCCAGCTTGTCACCCGTCATCTTAGGCATGGTCATGTCGGTGATGACAAGATCGAATTGATCTGATTTTTTGTGGAATAGCTCAAGGGCCTCGATGCTGCTTGTCCTTATGGTCACTTCATATCCCAGGCGCTCAAGCATCTGTTTACCCATGTCAGCCAGGGCCTGCTCATCGTCAATAAAAAGGATCCGCTCATTCCCTTTGAGAACAGGGGCATGTTCATTAATCTCAGGCTTAACTGCTTGCCCTCGAATCAGGGGCAGATACACATGAAAAGTTGAACCTTTCCCAGGCTCACTGTAAACCATGATCGTTCCACCATGGTCTTTCACAATCCCATGCACTACGGATAAACCCAGGCCTGTCCCTTCTCCTTTCTCCTTTGTGGTGAAATAGGGATCAAAGATCCGCTCTTCCACATCATGGGTTATACCATGGCCGGTATCACTGACCGTCAGTCTCAGGTAGGGGCCGGGGTCTAATCCTGTTTCGGATTTTAGAATCCGGATTTTGGATCTGAGTTTTTCATCTTTTACATCCCCAATCCCCAATCCAAAATCCACATTTTGCAGCTTTACCTCCAGCACACCGCCATCCCCCTGCATGGCATGGCCGGCATTTGTGCATAGATTCATTATGACCTGATGCATCTGGGAAGGGTCTGCATTAATAATACCAACGTAGCTGGCAATATCTTCCTTCATCTCAATGTCAGAGGGCAGCGTAGCCCTGAGCAGTTTAAGGGCCTCCTTGACAACGAACTTTATCTGTATTGGTTTATGATCCTTTTCTTGTTGCTGGCTTGCGGCCAGGATCTGTCTTACCAGGTCCCTGGCTCGGAGGCCGGCCTTAAACACTTCATCCAGGTCGGCAATGACATCACTGTCTTCAGGGGCCTTCATCTTTGCCAGCTCTGCATATCCGATAACGGCTGCAAGAATGTTGTTGAAATCATGGGCAATGCCCCCGGCCAGAGTGCCGATAGCCTCAAGCTTTTGGGCTTGCTGAAGCTGGGCCTCAAGGTGCTTCTTCTCTGTGACGTCACTTGCGAAAATTGCCAGTTGTACCACCTTCCCCTGGAGATCAAAGACTGGATAATAATTTATGTCGAAATTATTACCTTTACGCACATCTTCGATTCGGACAGCCTTTCCCGTTCTAAAGACCTCATCTGCTGCTTTCCTCGATTGGGCTAAAGCAGGTGGGAATAAATCATAAAGACATGACCCTATTAGTTCATCTAAGGTCTTTCCGAGCATACGCGCAATAACTATATTAGCGTCAAGAACCATCCCTCTTTCATCTATGAGCAAGATGGTCTCTGTAATGGCGTTCATAATTGCCCGAGCTTTTTCCTCACTCTCCCTGAGTTCCTTTTCCGCTTGCTTTTGCCTGGTAATATTAATGGCAATTTCAAACCTTACATCACGACCATCCGGCCATCTTATAATTCTGTCGGTTATCCAAAAATCCTGGGTAAGGATAGGGTTGTAATAATTCCACTGATAGGGTTTTCCCTTATTTTTCAGGATGATCTCATTTGTGCAAAAATCACACGGGGCCTCCAGCCCTTGAAATTCCCTATAGCAGATACTGCCGACTGGGTCTTTCTGAAGCGTATCACGGAAGGCTCTGTTTACATACAGTATCTCATAGGTCTTTGGATCAGATACATAGACGATTTCATCAATACTATCGAATATGGATAAAAGCTGTTGCCTTTCAGACGTTAAGGCCTTCTCTATCTGTTTTTGCTCACTGATTTTGGATTGGAGTTTTGCATTAAGCCCTTCAATACGACCCTTTTCCTTTGACAGGTCAATGACCAGGTCGCTGTTTTCGAACTGCAGCTTCAAAGATGAGATAATGGTATCATGTATCCGCTGTACAGAAATAAACACTAAAATAGTGAACAGCAGCGTCATTGCACCCATGGCCATGTGGATATCATCACCCTGTGCGAAAAACCGTACGATAATCGGGATCAAAGCAGGTAAGCTATAAGTCAGGAAGGCTCCTCTTATTGCCGAAAATGTCACCAACCCTCCTGCCACCATTCCCGCTAACACGAAGGCAAGGAAAACCTGGTGAGCGATGGACTCAGGAGCAAACAAGAAAACTGCAGCCGAACCCCAAACCATGCCGCTTAAAGCTAACCCAATGATCAGCCATGCACCCCACTTATTAGCTTCGGCAGGTATAATTGACGTGTGATTATACCTGCGTACCAATATGTAGCGTGGCAAGGCTATCAGGAAGTTGCAGAAAAGCCATAATATCAAAACTCTATGAGAGATGACATTCCACAGGATAAAGGTGAGGATAGACGAATTCACGGCAGTTGCGACTATGGCCATGGATGCGTTCTTATAAAGCAGCTTTACCTGCTCCGCATATAGCATCTCTGTCATATTAGTGGCTTGCCTATTCCGAGTCATTTCAGCTTGTGTTTCATGCATAAGACTATCCTCCAAAAGATTTCGGACTTCGCATCCTCATTCAACCATGTGACAATGGTACCTCGGTTCAGCCCCAGTTATTGCATGACTGACCGTGTTACCATGATATCGCACCAGACAGGCACTGGGATCTCTTTTTCACTATGAGCCAGTTTCAAAACGCCCCATTTTGCCCAATCTCTGTGTCAGTCTCAAATTTTAATCCTCGAAATATTCAACATATTCCTGTGGTTAAAATTTTCGCCTTCCTTGACCTTGGACAAAATTGAACATTTTGAAACTGCCTCATTATTTCACTGATTTTATTTTATGTAAACGTCTTTTTCTGACCTGTTTTGAGGGAAATAGCGGATCATTTTTTGGAAGGACAACAATCAAAGAACCAAAGGGTAGGGGGGCTCATGTGGCTGAAGCAATCCAGCACAGTACAGGACCCCGGATAGAAAGCTGTTGAGATAGGACAGAGCTCAGGACTGAAGACCTGAGCCACGGATAATTTTGCCGGCGGCATTTTCAGGAATGGCTTCAACAAATTCTATATATTCAGGGATCTTGTATTTGGCGAGCCTGCCAATGCACCAATCTGTAACTTCATCGGGTGCTAACTTTTCTCCTTTCTTAGGCACTATACAGGCCTTTCCCACTTCTCCCCATTTCCGGTGGGGAACCCCAAAGACCACAGCCGTTGCTATGTTTGGGTTTTCGATCAGGACTCCTTCTATCTCCGCCGGATAAACATTTTCGCCCCCGGATATGAACATATTCTTTTCCCTGTCCAGTATGTAATAGAACCCGTCTTCATCCTGTCTTCCGAGGTCCCCTGTATGCAGCCACCCGTCTTTAATAGTCTCTCTCGTTAGTTCAGGCTTTCCCCAGTAGCCGGACATGAGGATAGGCCCGGACACTACTATTTCGCCGGTCTGTCCCTCAGGCACCTCATTTCCACTCTTGTCCACTATCCTGACCTCTCCGTGAAATACCGGGATCCCCACTGATCCCATCTTTTCCCGGGCATATTCAATTGGAAGCCAGGTGGTGATCGAGGTTTCTGTCTGGCCGAAAACCTGTGATATTATTATTCCTTTTTCTTTGTATGCCCTGAGCAGTGACAGGGGCACACGCTCTCCACCGGTGAAAAAGCACTTTACAGTCGAGAGATCATAATCTTCTAAATTGCACTGTTCCAGGATGAAACGATACATTGTGGCAGAGGTCTCCACGACTGTGACCGAGTATTTCCGGATGGCATCCAGGAGTTCTTTGGGGCTGAATCTCTCTTTAATTATTGCGCACGCGCCAATATATAAGAAGGGCAGGGTATCCACGAGAAGGCCTCCTGAATGAAACATCGGCCTGGACACAATGATTTTGTCGTGCGGGGTCACATGATAATAAATACCGGCGTTCAGAATGTTGAAGAAGGTCTTGCCATGGGAAAGAACCGCACCCTTGGGAGCCCCGGTAGTGCCGGACGTATACATTATTATATGCGGGGTTTCCATGCCAATTTCATCTCTGACTGCAGGCTCATGACACGGGCTGGAATAAAGGACCTCTTCATAACTCCTTGACCAGGCGGATGCTTCTTGACCCACACAAAAGAAATGCCCTTTCTTGACCGGAAGTGAGGTCATGATTTCTTCTATGGTGTTATTAAATGACTCGTCAAAAAACAGGGTTTCGGCAGAACAGTCGTTGATGATATACTTGATTTCACGGGCTGTCAGCCTGAAATTTAGGGGCACAATGATTGCGCCGATTTTGGACACTGCAAAAAATATCTCCATAAATTGACTGGAGTTATGCAAGAGGGCGGCGACCCTGTCTCCCTTGCGCAGGCCTTTTTTTATGAAGTAGTTTGAAAGACTGTTTATCCTGTTATTCAGTTCGCGGTAGGTTATCGGGACATGGTTATCAATGAGGGCTACCCTATCAGGCAGCACAAGTGACCATTTTTTTATCCAGTCAGCAACGTTCATGTGTAATCCTTTCTGTATACGGTATACAATATGTATATTGTATAGTTCACAGGCAAGTTGTCAAGGAGTTTTCCGGCAATTCTAATTTTATACTATTGCCTACAGCCTATCCACCAGTTACCTATCAGTTGCATTTGACATTTGAAATCTAATATCTGAATATCAGAATAATCACAATGCTTATACGGTGTATCAATCAAAAGACGAGCCAATGGCAAAAGTAATCACAGCACTCAAAGTCCAGAAGCACAGCAAGGATCGTGTCAGTGTATTCGTGAACGATGAATACTCATTTGCCGTAGA
>JAYEIR010000110.1:0-3672 GCA_034660135.1 Thermodesulfobacteriota bacterium | reverse complement strand
TATCGAAGCTTGTAGCCTTGGGCTTCGAAGGCCCTTTCAGAGCAACGAAACATCAATATATGATTAAAGGAAAACATAAGATCTTTATTCCGAATCCACATGGAGGAAAAAATATTGGCACACCTCTCTCAAACAATGCAAACAACAGGCACCCCCTATATTACACAAACAAACTAAATAGTGACTGAACGAAAACCTCAAGATGAAAACTAATACAACATCAATCATGATGTTTTAGTGAGTTGGGATTGATTCCATAAATCTAAAATCCAAAATCTAAAATCCAAAATCGTGCCTGAACAGGGTTTTCGTTCAGGCACTAAATAGCAAACAACGTCCCCCATTACGTCCCCCATTACGAAGTCAACAGCGTCCCCCAGGGTCCAAAGTTATTGAATTATAAAAGAGCGTCCCGGTATCACGGTATCACTATTTCTTCCTCTCTGGATGAAATTGGCAGAAGGTAAGAAATGAAGGTCTTGGATAGAGGAGGTAAAAAGCATATGAAGATGTCCAAAAAAAAGTTTGTCCAAGAAATTAGTAACCTTGAGCTGTCGACGGATACGGCTATCGCTAAGTTATCTCAACAGCTTCACGAGTATGAGAAAAAATATAACCTGCGCTCAGAGATATTCTATAAGTTGATAGTTGGAAGCCCCGCAGAGGACACCCCGGATTTTATTGCATGGGCCATGTGTTACAGAAGCTACTTTCGGACGATTCAATCAAAATTCTCAATTGAGGAGCTTGCTGCGGGTGTTGCATAATTCTCATCAGCGAAGGCTAATTATCAATCGTTGTTGGCTGCTCTATGATCTTATAACCGAGAAATTCCGTCCTCTACATGAATTTCACATTGAAATTCCCTCCCTTGTGGAGTTTGCTTTGATCTCTGGCTATCTTCAAGTTTTTGTTGAGATTAGCCAAAGAGGACACTTCTTACACATTCATGAGGAATACGATTTTGAAGAGCACGGGCTTGAAGTCAAAGGTTATAGCTACAATCTTTTGGATAAAAGCAAGCACAATATCATTCGGGCTGATTCCCTTCCCCACCATCGAGTCGATTATAAGAGCCACAAATTGTCACATTTTCCAGACCATCTGCACGACGAAAAGGGAAGGATTTGTTCGTTTACTGGCAAGATAGAGGATTTTGTAAAAAGAGCTTCCGAAATTATAGAAAGCTAAGTTCAGGATTACAGCTTCGTCAATCAGTCCCCACGAGATTATGAACAATGATGTCACAATTAAATTGGGGTCAAATAACGGCTTCAAGGTTCATATAGTCCTTAAGATAATGTTTTTGGGGTTTAGAATATTCGATCCCCGAAGAGATTTTTCCCGTGCGATATCAGGAAACTTGAAATTTGAAACTGGAAACTTGGTAGCCACCTGAATAGTCATATATAGACCAAGTTTCAAATTTCCAGTTTCAAGTATCGGATTCCGACTGCCCCTGTAATTCTTTTTAAAGGAGAATTACACCAACCCCAAAATGTTTTTCTTTAAGCCTATATCAGCCACGATGAGAATAACTGGGAGATAACCCTGGGCGTCCCGCTGGATAACCGCTGGATAACACTGTTAGAGTATCTGCAATAAGGTCAGAAGGTAACAACGTGTGCGCCAGGCAAAGCCTGGTGTTTCTTGCAGGGTGAGAGTCCCTGTCGGGTAAGGAGTAGCCAACCACCCGTACCGAGTGTTGCGTGACTGGGAAGGATAGACATACCGTCGAACGACCCACACGAAGCGTACACAGGGAATCATATAGGCCACAGGGAGAGGGGTGCTCTCCTGAAGCATGGTACAGCATCGTTAAAAGATTAGCACGTAATCAGACACACGACATAACGTCCCCCAGAAGCCCATTATGAATCCAAGTAGGTGGAGAGTGAACGAAATTATTCCCATTGAAAACATTACCGGTCTGATTTACCTGATCCGCGGCCAAAGAGTTATGTTGGATCGTGATATTGCCGAGCTTTATGGTGTCGAAACGAAGAGATTGAAAGAGCAGGTAAAAAGGAATATCGAAAGATTTCCCGAAGATTTCATGTTCGAACTTTCCACAAAAGAGTATGAAAACTTGAGGTCGCATTTTGCGACCTCAAGTTGGGGCGGCACCCGATATATGCCAATGGCTTTCACAGAACATGGTATATTAATGATATCATCTGTCCTGAAAAATGATAAAGCGGTTCAGGTCAATATCCAAATTATGCGGGCTTTCATGAAGATGCGGCAAATGATATTCGATAATGCCGAACTTCGCAAACAAATCGACGAACTCAGAGCGGATACGGATGGAAAGTTTCGAATTGTTTTTGAAACGCTCGATCAGTTGTTGTTTATCGAAAACAGGCCGAAAAAGAAGATTGGATTTATGGCAAAGGAGAAGCAGGCGGAATACGGAAAGGGCGGTAATAGGAAAAATGAGAGAAACGCAGTTAGATAGCAACGTCCCCCATTCCGTTGTTGCTACGCTGCAGCCGTTGGCAGGCGGGTCCGTGCCAAAAACCTTCATGCCAATAACCTAACAACCAAACAACGTCCCCCATTAGTTAATTATTACACATGGAGAGGTGTTTTTTCTCTTGACTTGCCCTTTAATGGATGACCCCCACCTCACAATTTAAAGGAGCTTAGCAATGAAATCAAATGAACGGGCCGCCCTGCTTAAACTTAAAAGGGAGATAGGGAAATCCCTAAATCTGGTTGACTATCGTGTATTCGGATCAAAGGCTAGGGGCGAAGAATCTCCCGAATCTGATATAGACGTAATGATTGAGGTAGAAAACTACACCCCGGAAGTAGAAGCACTGATTGACGAACTGGTATTCGAAATCAACCTCGATTATGACTGTCTCATATCTGCGGTGATTTTTGGGAGCAAGGAACTACATGAAGGCCCACTTAGAGAATCACCCATTTATAGATCAATAAGCAGGGAAGGTATAAGAATTTGAGCGTTGAGGCTGACAAGAAAGCGCTTGCCCAATACAGATTGGAACAGGCCGGCGAAAGCCTTGATGAAGCAACATTTCTCCTTTCAGGCGAAAAGAGCCCTCGATCTATAATCAACCGGGCATATTACGCGATGTTTTATGCGATCTTGGCGTTGCTGATCTATGAACCATATTCGTCGTCAAAGCACAGCGGCGTTCTCGGATATTTCAATCGTCGATTCATTAAAGAAGGGGTATTTGACAGGGAAATGGGCCGTTGGGTTAACAAGGCATTTGAGTTAAGGCAACGGGGTGACTATAGGGAATATTTCGAGGTGACACGGACTCAGGCTGCGGATCTGGTTGCGAAGGCAAGACAGTTCATATCCATTGTCAGATCCCATCTTGATTCAAAATAGCAAAAATAGCGGTGGCCCAATTCCCCACGCGAAGCCTGCCCGCCATCGCTCTCGCCCGTCCGCCATCGGATTTGCCTCAGGCGAATGCCGGGCGGGCTCAGGCCCGCCCTCCTGCCAAGCAGAGCGAGGCGGACGGGCGAGTCGGGCGGGCGATTTGGTTTTCAAGCTTTCGTCCCCGCCCGCCTTGCGCCCGCCTGCCATCGCCTGGCACTGGCGGGCAGGTTGCGAAGCATTGCGGGCAGGTGGAAAGGTTGAAAGACAAAACAAAATCCTGAAAATCCTGCTGTGCCCCGTTAAATTTATGG
>JAYEIR010000109.1:0-3694 GCA_034660135.1 Thermodesulfobacteriota bacterium | reverse complement strand
TGTTCCGGCTGGAGAACAGCCGAAAACCGGAACAGCTCATGGAGGTACTGTCTTTTTTGCTTCAGTGGCTGGCCGTACCAGAACAGGCAAGCCTGAGACGCGCTTTTACGGTATGGTTTAACAGGGTGTTGTTTCCTTCCGGTACGGGGAAAGAAACAATGCCCAGATTAGAAGAACTGACGGAGGTACGAACAATGTTGGCTGAAACTGTAGTGGAATGGAAGGGTGAATGGAAACGGGAAGGCCGAAAGGAAGGCCGGGAGGAAGGCCGGAAGGAAGGGGAAGCAAATATTCTGCTTAAACTCCTGGAGCTGAAGTTTGGACCACTTTCTGAAGAAGATCAATCGAAAATTCAAGCGGCCGACAGCGAAACCCTCTTAACATGGGGCGAACATATCCTCACCGCCAACAGCCTTGGTGAAATTTTCCGCTCTTGAATTTGACCTGGGTTTTTCTCGGGGTCGCCACGCTATCTTATTGAATACTCATTATTTGTATCCTAACCCGGACAAGCCGGAACCAAAAAGGTCTCACGCAAAGCCGCACAGGGTTAAAACGTATCATTCTGCCCTTAATGGCTATATGAAAAATCTTTCGCAAACATGATTTGATTTGAATAAATAGGTACTAATAGCAGGTGTTGTTTGTCCCTATGTCTTCGTTTTTGATGTCAAAATGAGCGCTATAGGGCGCGGAAGGACCTCGCAACTGATAGCCTTCCGTTGCTTTTAGACTCTTTCTTCCTTTTGCCATTGCGCCCAACCAAAATTTCATTTCCTCAATAAATCTTTTGCTGCTGACAGCAATGCTTTTTGTCCGTTTGTCATCCCGGCTGTTACTCTTGTTATCCAGATATTCTTCCACTACCCTTTGTGATACTTCTTTTATTATCCTGGGATATTATCCGGTAGTTCGCCTGAAGGCTGTTAGTTTCCAATGTTTATGCAATCTACGTATTGATTTAGGCAGGACGTTCAAACCTACGCTGATCTTTGGGGGTGTTCCTGAGAGGCGTCCTGATCTTAAAAGGGCCCCTCAGTTCAAACCTTCTGATTGCGCTTATCCTGATCTGTCTTGGTATGATTCTGGTAAACTATCAGCCGGCTTCCCGGGTTTCTGCTAAAACCAACAGTTGACCTCAAGCCCAACCTTTCTTGAAGCCGTTTAGAAAACATACCTTGTCGAATGCCCTCTTTGGCACGAAATGCCGGCCGCTCTCGTCACGCCAGTATTTGATGTCACCCTCTTTCATAGGCACCGCCACCGGGGCCTCGGCAGGAACCCCTAAGGAGATTAGGGAGTCAGGCTCATACTGCCCGGGCAACCCGAGGATCTCAGCCACTTCAGGCCGGTCAAATGACCTCAGCCAGGTGGCACCCAATCCATAAGCACATACTCCAAACAGTATTGTCTGAGCCGCGGCACCTGCGTCCCTGACCGCCTCAGGAGTGGCAAACTCTTTGTCCTGGGCTATCAGAATGTGGGCTGTAGGCTCTTCACCTTGTTTTGGCCGGCCCTCAGCGCCCAAGGAAGCCCCAAATTTTTCCACCTCGAAGATTCTGGCTCATCACGGATTAGCGTGATGCATATATAAAAATGGCTTAACGTCATTCCATGCTTGCCACGGAATCCAGGTTTCTCGAAGCGTATGGATTCCTACTTTCCTTGGAATAACGGCCACTTCTGCGTCCGAGACTGGTTTGTTCGATCACCTTTGGCCCCGACTCATTTGGTTGTTAGAGATAGGTTTTCACGCTAATCCGCGATGAGCCTGTTAATCATGGGGTCAGAAAACAAAGAATTCTTCTCTGGTTGTTGGTTATTGCATATACCTTCTCATTCCCTTATGCTATTTTTGTATATGAATCAATAACACTTAGATGGTCTCCTGAGATTGCTGGGCTGATACCCCGTATCATCCTTCTTGCAGGTAGTGTAGCGTATGTCGTTTACTCATTAAGGGGTGGATTCTCGCTGAGAAGACTATTTTTCTTGGTACCATGCGGTATCTTGGCCGTCCTTATTATCTATCTTGAACCGAACCCTAACAAGCATATCCATATACCTGAATATATACTGATGGCATGGCTCTTGTCTGGAGCATCGTATTTGGGGTACTTTGTCGTATATTCAGGAAAGATACTGGAAAGTTTCATGACCAGGAAATCACCGCCCGGCTCTGGGTGGCGGTACTGCTATCGATTATTATGATCATTCATATGGTGATCATATTTTCCCGACAGGCAGGTACGACATTTCTATAAGGCCGTTGTCATATGGGAAAGCCTGTATCCTGAACATTGTACAGAGGAGCGGACAGATGGAACCATCCGGCACGAAAAGGATCCTGCTGATCGACATCGCCCGGTTGTACGCCATGGCCTTGGTTTACTACGGCCACTTCATCGAGCGGATCATGCTGCTGAATAACCCGGCTGCGGCGGCCCAGTACAAATTCATCTATTCATTCCACATGCTGCTGTTTTTTATTCTGGCAGGCTACGTGGTTAGGGAGAGGGATCTCTCGCTCGGTTTCGGGAGATATATCAAATACCACGCCCTCTCCCGTCTCCTCCCCTTCGTCTTCTTTACTGCATTTTTTATGGTACTGCCCGTCTTCTTCTCCGGGGACTTCTTTCACTTGCAACTTCCCAGCGTCAAAGGGTATCTGACCGGGCTCCTGAATACGGTCTTTGGGATCCCCATGTTCTGCGTGCCATCGTGGTTTATCCTGATGCTCTTTTCCGTTGAAATGGTCCACTATGCGGCCTTCCGGTTTCTACAAACCAACGCGAAAATCCTGGTCGGCGCGGTGGTCTTTTATGTGGCCGGGTACTGGGTCAACATGGAACTTGATATCTTCAACCCGGTGAAGGGGAGGACCATCGGTTGGAACTACCTCTTTATCCATGAAGCCGTCACCATGTACGCGTTC
Source organism: Thermodesulfobacteriota bacterium (assembly GCA_034660135.1). Classification (GTDB taxonomy): domain Bacteria; phylum Desulfobacterota; class DSM-4660; order Desulfatiglandales; family Desulfatiglandaceae; genus JAYEIR01. The sequence continues at coordinate 759 of JAYEIR010000109.1, read as the reverse complement.
TATCTGATAGGGGTCTACCTGAGACGTAATAAGGTCTTTATGGAGAAGATGTCACCTCGGATCGCCGTGCCCGGGCTGATCATCAGCTTTCTGATCGTCCTGCTCACCTATAATCTGAACACTGGGCTGTTCAATTTCACTCCCTATGACGCCGTGGTGATTATATTTGCTTCGCACGGACATTTCCTCTGGTTCCCCGTCACGGCGGTGGCGGGTTCTTTCTGTATCCTGTTCCTGGCCAGACTTACCCCTCCGCAGAAGACGATTGTCTGGATGGGGCAGAACACCCTAATCCTCATGTGTCTGAACGGGATTTTCTATCACTTCATCAATCTGCGCGTGGCACAGTGGGTGGTGGGAAACCTCACGTCCTCCGCGCCGGTCGTCTTTGGGGTGGGATGCGTGATGACCGTGGCGAGTCTGGCCCTGTGTATTCCATTGATATTCCTTTTCAACCGATACATCCCCCAGCTCGTCGGCAAACCGAAGAGAAACGGGCCGTGGTTCAAAAGTTTTATTTAGTGTCTGAACGAAAAATATGGTTTTTCGTCAGGGTCAAGGAAGATCAAAATTTTAACTGCAGGAATACAGACAATAGCAATAGGGGACGTTGTTCGCTATTTAGTTTATTGGCAACTTTCTCTGTAATAGGGACGTTATGTTGTGACTTTATTGCACCTCCTCCAACCGTTTCTCCTCCGCCCACCTCCGAATATCATCCAAACTCTCAGCCTCAAGAAACTTCTCCCCCAGTTCTTC
>JAYEIR010000108.1:0-3697 GCA_034660135.1 Thermodesulfobacteriota bacterium | reverse complement strand
CCCCCCCTCCCCATTAAAGACCAAGAAGAATCTTATCAATTTAAAGATGTGGAAATCCTGGTAGCGGATTTTCTTGAGGAGATTGAGAAAGTAAGGAGCCAACATGAAAAACAAATTAAAATCGGAGTAGGCGACGCTGCAACCATGGCTAAAGGTTTTATCAATGTCTGGCGGCGCGCTGAACGCGGTGAAAAGATTGATACCGACCGGCGGCTCAACTTTGAAAACCTGGAGATGCTTCTTAAGACGCTTACACCTGGAAGATGGGTTTTGCTCAAGAAACTGCGCACAAATGGTCCTATGAGTATACGCGCTTTGGCGGATAAACTGGGACGCGATTACAAAAACGTCCACACAGATGTGCGGCGGCTGGAGCTTATCGGGCTGATTGGCCGGACAAAAAACGATAAAATAGACGTTCCCTGGGACATGGTGGAAGCGCGGCTTATGCTGGCGGCATAATCATTATAGAAATACCGGCGACACGCTTGGAAAATATCTGTTCGAAAAGCATGTGGAAACTCCTCTTAAGAGGGTTTTCTACCTAACGAAAAAACTCCCCATGAACTTCTCTTGCCCAATATGGAAATTCATGTTGTTCCATTCGCAAGTTCCTTTATGATTTCTTCTGTGGTCCGGACAATAACCAGAGCGTTATTATTTAAATAAGGTGTCCCCGGAATCGCTCGTGCAGCCGTAGATTAGAAGTTTATTCCTTGGGTTTCTTGCGCTTGTCGCGAATGTAGATTGTTTTGGAATGACCGTCGCGCTGGACTCTTTCATCCACATCAAAGAGTTTGGTGGCTATGGCGAGTTCACCAAGCTTGGTGAAGCCGTAGTTCCGCGGGTCGAACTCTGAGGCCTGCTTGGCGATATTACTGCCCACAGCACCCAAATGAGCCCACCCACTATCGTCGGAAGCCGCCTCAAGAGCACTTCTGAGAAGAGCTACTAATTTGGTATCTTTTTTCAGGTCATTTGCCGTTTTAGGTTTGACAGATGCCCCAGCACCCTCTTGGAACCTAAGAACTTCAGTGAAGATGAATTTGTCACATGCGGATACAAAAGCTTTTGGCGTTTTTTTCTCTCCAAATCCGTACACGAGTAGACCTTCCTCTCTAATCCGGGAGGCGAGACGAGTGAAGTCGCTGTCACTGGATACCAGGCAGAAGCCGTCAAAACGTTTTGTATAGAGCAAGTCCATTGCATCTATTATCATTGCGCTGTCTGTTGCATTCTTCCCCACAGTATAACGGAACTGCTGAATAGGCTGGATGGAGTGTTCAAGCAGGACGGACTTCCATCCACTTAGGCTCGGTGTCGTCCAGTCACCATAAATACGCTTTACGCTTGCAACGCCGTATTTGGCAACTTCTGACAGGAGCCCTTCCGTTATCGATGGCTGTGCGTTGTCTGCATCAATAAGCACAGCAAGCCTGCTTTGAGACGTTTCACTTACAGTCATATTATATTCCTTTAAAGTATTTACCGTGGTGTGAGCCATCATGTTCAGGTGCTACTTGTGGTATTTTTCATTATTCAGGATTGTAAACGCGCGGTAGAGTTGTTCGAGGAGAAAAAGACGGCTCATTTCATGGGTTAGAGTGAGTTGCGAAAGAGCAAAAAGCTCGTGTGCTTTGCTCAAGATATCTCTTGAGAGACCTAAGGGGCCGCCAATGATAAAGGTCAGCCGGTCGTGTATAAGGGTTAATCGGTCGATCCTCGTAGCCAATCCCTCGGAATCACAGGCCTTTCCTGATTTGTCCAAGGCAATAACGTAATCCCTTGGCAGGATTTTTTTGGCGATGTAACCGGCTTCTATGGCCAGGATCTCCTCAGCAGGTCTGCCTTTCTTAATAGCGGCACCTTTTACTTCCACCCATTCCGTTCGTGCGTATCTTTTGAGCCTGTCTAAGTAAAACGATTCTCCCTGCTTAAGGAAGGGCAGCTTGGTACGGTCAACCACGATTATCTTTATCTTCAGCATATGGTCAGTAAGCCGGACAGGCTCAAGAGCGGCCCGTGTTTTTGTAACCGTGAACCCATGAACGGTTACGTGTTTTTTTTGAGGTGCAGCATCTTAGCTATTTCCGCGGCGGTTTCATTGACAAAAAACCGCATGTCATCGCCTGACAGGGGCCTTCCCTGTGCAGGGAACCTAATTACGTTTTCAGGTTGTACCTGAACAGGTGCGTTAATCAGTTCCGGTTTAGGGATCACATTGAATTCCGGTTCAAAACTATTATTAAAATACATATCCTGAAAAACCGCAAATTTGAGGACATGGGCGGTTGACGCGAGGACCCCTATATCTTCCGACTCAACGTATCCTGCCTGGACGGCCTTTTGCAGTCCTGCCAGTGATTCCCCTCCCTGGGTGCAGGCGATATTTCCATTCCTGTTGGCAAAAATCATATTGTCCATGATTTCCTGTTCACTCACCTGGACCACAAAGATCCTTTTTTCGTCGGCCGCGCGGTTATATTTCTCAACCAGTTCAATCACCCTGGGCATGGATACCGGATTGCCTATCATGGCTGCCTGGGCAGCACTTGGTCTGACGGTTACGGGCGTGAAATTTCTTCTATCAGGGTTCTCTTCCTGGTAATACAAGTAGACGGGATCGGCATGTTCCGATTGCACGCCTATAACCTTGGGCAGCCGGTCTATGATACCGGCATTGAAGAACTTGAGAAAACCGTTCATGATAGCTGTGATGTTCCCGGCATTGCCTATAGGGACTACAACAGCCTTGTTTTCAACATCATAGTCAAATTCCTGGGCTATTTCAAAGGAAAAGGATTCCTGTCCAAGTATACGCCAGCTATTTTTTGAATTCAAAAGCGCAACGCGGTAGTTCTCTGCGAGCGATTCGACCACCTTCATGCAATCGTCAAACACACCGGGCATTTCTATTACCCTGGCCCCGCTGCCAAGTGGCTGCGACAGTTGTTGCGGTGTCACTTTTCCCTTTGGCAGTAATACTGCGGATTTCAGGAAATCTTCAAGATAAGAGGAATAGAGCGCGGCCGAAGCTGAGGTGTCTCCTGTGGAGGCGCAGATAGCCAGTACGTCGTCCATTTTCTCTTTCCCGGCGAGGTAATTGATATAGCTGAGTGCGCATGCCATGCCCCTGTCTTTGAAGGAAGCACTGGGATTGAGGCCCTCGTTCTTGAAATAGAAATCCAGCCCGACGGTTTTTTTCAGACGGTCATTTGCCTCCACCAGGGGGGTGTGTCCTTCACCGAGGTAGATAATCTGTTCCAGAGGGATGATTGGGGCGATGAATTCATAATAACGGAAGATGCCTTTCAGGGCCTTATGGTTCAACATCCTCCGATAGTCAAAGATGTCGCGCCACTTCTTGCCCCCAAGCTCGTTGATATGCTGCGTGTTCTTGTCATGGAGCAAAAGCACACTGCCACACTCAGGGCACGTATAAATGAGGCGATCAGAATCATATTCTGCTTTGCAGCCAAGGCATCTGTAGACTATTTGTCCCTGCGGCTCGGGCAGCAAATATGGTTGAATATCTTCTGGGAATTGATGAAGTTGCATGTTTTTTCCCTTTTGTTAGCTCTTGTTTCCCTGGTCACTGTCAGGGATTTATCCTGTGACTACCTTGATTCAAATCTGAATCATGAACGGTTCAAATCCGATTCTCTCCATGATATTCCACTTGGCTCTCTTTATCAAG
>JAYEIR010000107.1:0-3704 GCA_034660135.1 Thermodesulfobacteriota bacterium | reverse complement strand
AATGTCAATTGAATTATTAAAGAGCGTCCCGCTTTACTCATAGTCCGACCGGAAGAAATGAAGAGCAAATAAGAAATTTCACTGGATAGAACAGCAAAAGGAATGCTGTGCATGATTCCACGATGCACTGTCAGTTTTTTTATTATTTCGCATATCACGCGGTTGATTATGAAATAGGCAATGACAAAATAACTGACGAGAAATTCAGGTGACAAACCACCGTGCCTATTGATTTTGGTTAGCAATAAAGCAGGTAAAAGTACAGACAGTATTCCAAATAGGAAGGATAGTGGCTTGCCTGAGTCACTATCAATGTCAGGCAATATTCCACCAACAGTTCCCATTATAAAAAGCGAGAACACTTGTGTAATATTCAACTCTTTTGTAAAGAAACTGATAGTAGCAATGCCGAGCCCCGTAACAATTCCGCCGGATAAATGTGTTTTGAAGTCGGCCATTGAAAAACCTTAGTGTTTTAATCGAATGGAAGGATGACACCGCCGCCAGAAGTAGATTTAACATCTGTCGTCCTGCCGGAGGGAACTTTGTGTAACTGTTTAGTCTGTGCTTGCCGGCGGCAAATACTGCCTTCCCTTATCTCTGACAGTTGACCTTTTACAACTTGAGCGTATGACATTTTGGCGGTGACCCTGGTAATTTTTATTGTGGCCACCCACGACTCGGCACTGCCAAGGGATTCCCTTGTATATGGATCGATGACCTTTTGTCCTTTCGTGAAAACATCCAGAAGTTCACTGTCAGAAACAGTTACGCCACCCTGGTTAAGAATAAGGTTGCCGTTGGATTGGACTTTAACAATCCTGATTGGGTAGATATTATCCATGGACTTATGTACGACCTGTTTTGCTACTTTTTCAAGGAGCGCCTGCTGAATGAGACCCCCCCGAAGACTTGGGACTAAAATCATAAGCTCATCGTTTCCAAGAGAAAGGGTTACATTGTCCGCCCATTTTATCTGCCTTGTTGCCATGACAATAATACGATAGTCCACAATAAATGATGCGCTGTAATCATAACCGGTTTCACCAGTAACTTGAATTGTATAAGGAATTTGTTTTTGATTAGCTTCCGATATTGTGCCAATGAGTAGATAATCCACCCCCAGCACCTCACCTATCTTCATTTGTTCAGAAACTGGGGAATCAGCAGAAAGGATGAGGTTTTTCTCTCGAAGAAATTCTTCCATATACTCTCTGTCAAGAACCGTGAATCTACGGGTTTGGGTCATTTCCGTTACAAGTTTTTGAGTGAACTGCCCTGAAATTTCCGAAGAGGGGATATGCCCTCCCCGGAAATTATATGAAGATTTTGTAGTACGAAAAGGAATAATGGCAATTTTTCTGCGACTGTGGGGGGATATGCCGGGGGTTTTGTATTTGGCAATTTTAATCAGAACACTAACTTCGTACAAATCAGACGAATTTATTCTTCTATTGAGGACTTTGTAGTTCTGAACAAAGCCTTCCGTTTTGAAATCTATTCTGCCTTGCGTATTAATGTCTATTTCCCCCATTGATTTCGACTGTTCATTAACATATGCAGACAATTCTCTTATTTTAGTTTGCCGGACCTCCTCACTTTTCATTTTAAAACCGTACTGCTGGCTTATGCCATTGACGAGCGCATTTTGCAGAGCATCCTGATAAGTTGCGCCTTCCCCTGTTACTTCAAACTCATGGATTTTTTCATCTGCAAAGGCGATTCCACTAATAAACAGAAAAACAGATAAAAGAACAAACCTCTTTATTAGAACCATTTATCTACCTCTTAAAAATCATCTGAGTCCATGTACTCTTGGCCCTTTTTTGTTCCAGACGAACCTTTCAGTTGTTTTGTCGGAGAAGACGAAGTTTTTTTAATGGTTTTATTCCTTTCTGGTTTCCACTCTCGTAATTTACGTGCTTGTTTCTCATCTTTTGGGCTCCATTTCATAACGACACCAACGATTTCATGCCCATATTGGGGATGTTTAGTTGTCCATGAATAAAGTTGTACTAACCCTGACATTGTCACCTTAGCTCCACTTTTTGATGTTTCTCGGATTCCATCCATGATTGAATTAACCATGTCTTGTTCCTTGTAGTTGTCATGGTGAACATTGTAGGATTCTTTAAATTGTTCTCCAATATCGGCATTTGACTGAAAAATCGAATTGCCGGCTAAAAAAAGAGCTATCTGGTTTTTTGCAGACGATGCAGCTTGTTTTTTTGCTGCCTTCCTGTACCTCCTCATAAGTCTTTTGTCTCCAGTATTCTTGCTGTTAGCCCACTGACCGAAAGAAATTAAAACAGGATAGCCATCCTCATCCTTCATTTTTCTAATTCCGAATTGATCTATTAATAGATTGTCATCTTTTGAAAACAAATCATAAAGATCCTTACCTTTTTTCTTATAAGGTTGGAGTTGTCCTCGGCTATGCAAAATGTCATATGCAAACTGTTTTGTGTTGGGAGTTGCAATACAAATTACGCCAACAACATGCTCTTTCTGCGAATTAAAACCCTCAAATGTTTGTATGGGGATAAGTCCTGCAAGAGAGCCAATAGATTCAACAATTGTCGATTTGCTTAAGCTTTCACTTAGCAAAGTATGTCGTTGTGCTTTAGGGGTTCTGTTAAACTGTTCCTTGTCAATGCCTAATTCATCAAGTGTTTTGTCTAATTTGCCCTCAGCAACAGCTAATAACTTGTCAATCAACTTTCCTACCTTGCCAGGGTCGCCCATGTCTTTTGGTTGAAAGTCGGGTACAACATCGGAAGCATTTTTAAAAAAAGCTCGTAGTTTTCCAGCTTTTATCGTCTGGTTTTGAGTTAATAGATATTGATTTTCAATATCTATTAAAGCCTTTTCGTATGCAAAGACTCGGTTTTTGGCCCAGTTAGGGTTTTCCGGACCAACCGAAACTTCAGCAGTTGAATAACCAATCCAACCACCTTCTTTGGAAATTTTGTCGCGAATGGCCTTCCCGCGACCATCATTGAGATATTCCTTTAGCAGATTGTCTACTACCTTCCCGGGATCTTCTTCAACAGGTTCACTGGCTTCCGAAATCATTTCTTCTTCAACTTCAGCGGTTGCTGGATTTCCTTCATTTGTAGATGAATCTGCTATTTCTCCTGCAAAAACAAGATTGTTAAATACGACTAAAAAAATTAACACCAAAAAAATAATAAACATTTTTGTTTTCATAACTATTCTCCTATTTTTCATACTTTAATCTAATCTTTACCAGGAAACTGATTTGTTACTCCCCCTTTTGCCAATCACAGACTCACCCTCCCAGAAGGCTAATCCTGTATTGATATCAGTCAGAGTCAACTGGAAATAGTATTCAACCTGTTGAGTCCCACTGCTTACCTTTACGTTTCGTTGAATTATTTTTCCTGAGAGACTTAGGTCAGGCGCAATCATTTGCCCTTTTTTTGCCACTGTGCTCTGTTTGAATTCATCTGATTTGCGCAACTGCCTTGCCTTCATTGACATCTTGTCTTCAGGCCCCTCCGCACCAACAGCGGTTGTCACCACAACTTTACCGCTCTGCAAAAGCTCAACGCGGATTTTCTTGATTAACTGGTCCGTGTCAATTCGCTGCATTGTGTCATTAACTATTCGTGATATTGCCAGAACATATCGTCCTCCACCGCGCTTATTCAATGCCCCGGATTGCAGCATCGAGCTTATGG
>JAYEIR010000106.1:0-3729 GCA_034660135.1 Thermodesulfobacteriota bacterium | reverse complement strand
TGTTCCAGCAGGGTCCTGTGATGGTAGTTGAACGATACCAGTGATCCCCGGCACAGAGGAAAGCTGTCGCCGTTAAGATGCTCTGTGCCCGATGATTCCGTGTCCTGTACAGGCCACTGGAGACCGCCGTGTTCAATGCGGCTGTAGGTAATCCCCCGCAGTTGAGGAACCAGCATGGCAATCTCTTTTTCCCAGATCTCCCTGCTGTCCGAATCCGTCCAAGCCTTGCCCAGGCGGCTGGCTAACTGTGTGAAGATCCAGGTCTCGGGTTTTGCTTCACCAGGGGCCGGGACCGCGTGGCGCACCCGGCTGACCCGTCTTTCACAGTTGGTATATGTGCCTTCTTCTTCAGCCCATATTGACGCAGGCAGGACCACATCAGCGTACTTTATGGTATCATTATCCAGGATGTCCTGCACCACGAGAAAATCTATTGACTCCAGGGCACTTGTAATGTCAGGAATTGCAGGTCCTGCGATAGCCAGGTTTTCACCAGCGCAATAGAGCATGCGAATCTTATTTTTGGAACCTTCATTATTACCGCGTATATTATTCACTATACCGGCAAGGTCCAGGCCCGGCGTGTTGTTTAATGAACACCCCCAGGCCTCTTCAAACGGTTTACGGGCCTTCTCATCATCCACTCTCGCATAGCCGGGCAGATACTCAGGCAGCATGCCCATATCACAGGCCCCCTGGGAATTGTTCAGGTCGCCTAAAAAGTTTAACCCCCCGCACTCTTTGCCGAGGTTGTCAAGCAGTTCCTGGAGATACAGGAATGTTTGAGCTGAAGCAGCGACCCGTGGGCCATAGACAAGCATGGCAGGTTCGGCCGTATCTATGATTTCCACTGCGGCCTTTATTTCTTCGAGCGAAAGACCTGTGCTTCCGGTAACCTGATCAAGAGGGAACCTGCCGGCAATATTCCTGATTTCATCGGATCCCTTGCGGCCACGATCTATGAGTTCCTGAATGATTCCATTGATTAGAATCGATTCCATGCCCTCTTTTACAAGCAGATTGGCTGATGCGAAATTTCCGATCTTTGTTGGACGCGAATCAATCACTACCAACTTACATCCATTGTTTACAGCTCGTTTGATAAAGGTCCCCGCCACGGGATTTTCTTCTGTTACGTCACAACCGACCAGGATTATGTGTTGCGCCTTTTCAAGTTCACCAATAGGATTATTCAGGCCACCGGCCGCATGAGGCGAAGCAAGGTGATTGCTACCTATGACTCCCCGGAAGAGCTTCTGCATCAGGTAGAGGGCCTCGTTGGTCGATTTGGCCGAACATATCCCGGCAATCGCGTCTGCACCATCCTGTTTTTTTATTTCGCTTATCTTAGAAGCTATCAGGTCCAGTGCTTCATCCCAGGTTGCATCCCGCAGCTTGTCGTTTTCCCGGATCATCGGCCGGGTCAATCGTTCCGGGCTCCGGATAAAATCATATCCGAAACGGCCTTTGACGCACAGCCTGCCGAGGTTGGGATGGGCATCCTCTACACCGGTAACCTTCATAATTGTGTCATCTTTGATATGGAGATCAAGCTGGCACCCGACACCGCAGTAGTGGCAGGTAGTACGGACGTGGTGTGCCTCCCACGGGCGAATTTTATAACGGCTCTTCATTTCCACAAGAGCGCCAACAGGACAGGCCTGGATGCATTCGCCGCAGAAGACGCATTCAGAACGCTCCAAGGTATCGTCGCCCATGGCTACGATCTTGGACTTTGCCCCGCGAAAACCATGGCTGATGGCATTGTTTACCTGGATTTCGTTGCAGGCACTCACACATTTGCCACAGAGTATACAACGCGAGAAATCACGCAAAATAAGCGGGCTGGCCATTTCAATAGGGTATTCGGTTTCCTCCCTGACGAGGCCGCTTGTGTTTGCCTGATAGCGATAGGCATAGGCCTGCAATTTACAGGCGCTGTGGGCCTGGCACAGATCTGTGCTCTGATCATAATTCTCAACCTTTTGCTCAAACTCGGTCCAGTCATCTGAGTCTCTGCCGCCAATTGCGCAGTTATGATTGCCGGAGTTTAAGAGCAGGGCCAGAATCATACGCCGTGCTTTTAATACCTCAGGGGAGTTGGTGTGGACGATCATTTTATCGGCAGCAGGTGTCGCACAGGCCGGTGAAAGTGCCCTTCCGCCTTCGATTTCCACGACACATACACGACACGCACCGGTAGGCCGTGTCCCCTTAGCATGGCACAGGGTAGGAATAAAGATCCCGTTTTTCCTCGCTACATCGAGGATTGTCTCTTCCGGGGTAAATGCCAGTTTACGTCCGTCTATGGTGATTATATTTTCAAGCATTGTTTCTCTCCAAACTACACAGGCACATAGGGGCCAAGGCACAGAGGCACAAAGAAGAATAAAACCATTTACGCCTTTTTATAGCAGATAAGACCACACTGCAGGCATCTGTCAGCTTCCTGCCTGACTGCCTGCTCATCCAGCCCTGGAAACTCTTTCGGAAAAATCCATGCGGTTTTGCTGTCCCCTTCTACGTCCAATACGGCAGGACGCTGTCTTTCGGATGTATTTACATCATGAACTTCAGTAATATTCAAAATGAGATCAGGATCGCTAATAAGATTATCGATCGGCGAAATCAGACCATCGGTAAAATGCTGGTGTATGGCACGCGTCAGCCTTCGTCCTGAGAGAAGCGATTTAACCACGGCCGACGAGTCACTGATTCGTCCCGGCTCAGGTGGTGTGAACATACCTCTGTTGTTCCGGGCAGGGAATGTAAGGTATGTCTCAATGGTCCTCCAGCTTACTTCATCCGTAAGAGACTCCGGTTTGCCGTCGGCGTGTACAAAGACTACTTCGGGAATACGTGCAGCAGATATGATAAGCGTATCTACGCCAATCACTTCTTTCTCCAATGTGTCGTTATTATTGGGATCAGCATCCTTCAGTATGATGCCGGACAGACGTTCAGATACACCTTCCATGGCTGTCACAACGGTGGAGGGACGAATCTCAATCCCCTCAGCCTGGAGTTTGCTGTTGTCATTAAATTCTGCCGGCAGCAAATTAATCGGCTGATCTGAAACAATTGTTACTCTGTCTGAGCCAAGTTCTCTGCATTTGCGGGCCAGATCCAGGGCCTTTAAACCGTTGTGGACAATAACAACATGTCTGCCCGGTTGAGTCTCTCCGCCCCGGTCAAGGCGCGTGATAAAGTCCAGCATCAAAAAGACGCCCTGAATTGCAGCACTGCTGTTTTCCTGGTCTGAATGCAGGATTTTACGGCTGTCATATCCGCCTGTGGTCATCAAAATTGCGTCAAAGCCATCCTGAAACAGGGTATTTGCAGTAAAATCACGTCCCATCAGCACATTGGTTTTTGCCTCAACTCCCATCTCAAGGATACCTTTGATGTCATGATCCAGTACATTGCGTGGAAGCCGGTCTTCAGCAATGACGTACCTCAGGATTCCACCCAGCTCGGGTTTGGCCTCAAAAATGGTGGCCTGGTAACCAAGGCGGGACAGATAATATCCTGCTGTAAGGCCTTCGGAGCCTCCTCCGATTATTGCTATTTTTATGCCGTTGTCAGTACATTTATATGGATTGATATGTTTGTCCGTAGCCATTTCATAGTCCGCCACAAACCGCTTCAGCGGATTGATGGCTACTGCTTCATCGGCCAGATTACGTCGGCAGGCAAGTTCGCATGGTGCGGGGCAGATGTAGCCGCAAA
>JAYEIR010000105.1:0-3729 GCA_034660135.1 Thermodesulfobacteriota bacterium | reverse complement strand
TGTTCCAGCAGGGTCCTGTGATGGTAGTTGAACGATACCAGTGATCCCCGGCACAGAGGAAAGCTGTCGCCGTTAAGATGCTCTGTGCCCGATGATTCCGTGTCCTGTACAGGCCACTGGAGACCGCTGTGTTCAATGCGGCTGTAGGTAATCCCCCGCAGTTGAGGAACCAGCATGCCAATCTCTTTTTCCCAGATCTCCCTGCTGTCCGAATCCGTCCAAGCCTTGCCCAGGCGGCTGGATAGCTGGGTGAAGATCCAGGTCTCTGGTTTTGCTTCGCCAGGGGCCGGGACCGCGTGGCGCACCCGGCTGACCCGTCTTTCACAGTTGGTATATGTGCCCTCATCTTCGGCCCATGTTGCTGCAGGTAGAACCACATCAGCGTACTTTATGGTATCATTATCCAGGATGTCCTGTACCACGAGAAAATCTATTGATTCCAGAGCACTTGTAATGTCAGGGATTGCAGGTCCTGCGATAGCCAGGTTTTCACCAGAGCAATAGAGCATGCGTATCTTATTTTGGGAACCTTCATTATTACCGCATATATTATTCACTATACCGCCAAGGTCCAGGCCCGGCGTGCTGTTTAATGAACACCCCCAGGCCTCTTCAAACGGTTTACGGGCCTTGTCATCATCCAATCTTGCATAGCCGGGCAGATACTCAGGCAGCATGCCCATATCACAGGCTCCCTGAGAATTGTTCAGGTCGCCTAAAAAGTTTAACCCGCCGCACTCTTTACCAAGGTTGTCAAGCACTTCCTGGAGATACAGGAATGTTTGAGCTGAAGCAGCGACCCGTGGGCCATAGACAAGCATGGCAGGTTCGGCCGTATCTATAATTTCCACTGCGGCCTTTATTTCTTCGAGCGAAAGACCTGTGCTTCCGGTAACCTGATCAAGAGGGAACCTGCCGGCAATATTTCTGATTTCATCAGATCCCTTGCGGCCACGATCTATGAGTTCCTGAATGATGCCATTGATTAGAATCGATTCCATGCCCTCTTTTACAAGCAGATTGGCTGATGCGAAATTTCCGATCTTTGTTGGATGCGAATCGATTACAACCAACTTGCATCCATTGTTTACAGCTCGTTTGATAAAGGTCCCTGCCACGGGATTTTCTTCTGTTACGTCACAACCGACCAGGATTATGTGTTGCGCCTTTTCAAGTTCACCAATAGGATTATTCAGGCCACCGGCCGCATGAGGCGAAGCAAGGTTGTTGCTGCCTATGACTCCCCGGAAGAGCTTCTGCATCAGGTAGAGGGCCTCGTTGGTCGATTTGGCCGAACATATCCCGGCAATCGCGTCTGCACCATCCTGTTTTTTTATTTCGCTTATCTTAGAAGCTATCAGGTCCAGTGCTTCATCCCAGGTTGCATCCCGCAGCTTGTCGTTTTCCCGGATCATCGGCCGGGTCAATCGTTCCGGGCTCCGGATAAAATCATATCCGAAACGGCCTTTGACGCACAGCCTGCCGAGGTTGGGATGGGCATCCTCTACACCGGTAACCTTCATAATTGTGTCATCTTTGATATGGAGATCAAGCTGGCACCCGACACCGCAGTAGTGGCAGGTAGTACGGACGTGGTGTGCCTCCCACGGGCGAATTTTATAACGGCTCTTCATTTCCACAAGAGCGCCAACAGGACAGGCCTGGATGCATTCGCCGCAGAAGACGCATTCAGAACGCTCCAAGGTATCGTCGCCCATGGCTACGATCTTGGACTTTGCCCCGCGAAAACCATGGCTGATGGCATTGTTTACCTGGATTTCGTTGCAGGCACTCACACATTTGCCACAGAGTATACAACGCGAGAAATCACGCAAAATAAGCGGGCTGGCCATTTCAATAGGGTATTCGGTTTCCTCCCTGACGAGGCCGCTTGTGTTTGCCTGATAGCGATAGGCATAGGCCTGCAATTTACAGGCGCTGTGGGCCTGGCACAGATCTGTGCTCTGATCATAATTCTCAACCTTTTGCTCAAACTCGGTCCAGTCATCTGAGTCTCTGCCGCCAATTGCGCAGTTATGATTGCCGGAGTTTAAGAGCAGGGCCAGAATCATACGCCGTGCTTTTAATACCTCAGGGGAGTTGGTGTGGACGATCATTTTATCGGCAGCAGGTGTCGCACAGGCCGGTGAAAGTGCCCTTCCGCCTTCGATTTCCACGACACATACACGACACGCACCGGTAGGCCGTGTCCCCTTAGCATGGCACAGGGTAGGAATAAAGATCCCGTTTTTCCTCGCTACATCGAGGATTGTCTCTTCCGGGGTAAATGCCAGTTTACGTCCGTCTATGGTGATTATATTTTCAAGCATTGTTTCTCTCCAAACTACACAGGCACATAGGGGCCAAGGCACAGAGGCACAAAGAAGAATAAAACCATTTACGCCTTTTTATAGCAGATAAGACCACACTGCAGGCATCTGTCAGCTTCCTGCCTGACTGCCTGCTCATCCAGCCCTGGAAACTCTTTCGGAAAAATCCATGCGGTTTTGCTGTCCCCTTCTACGTCCAATACGGCAGGACGCTGTCTTTCGGATGTATTTACATCATGAACTTCAGTAATATTCAAAATGAGATCAGGATCGCTAATAAGATTATCGATCGGCGAAATCAGACCATCGGTAAAATGCTGGTGTATGGCACGTGTCAGCCTTCGTCCGGAAAGGAGCGATTTAACCACGGCCGAAGAGTCACTGATTCGTCCCGGCTCAGGAGGTGTTAACATACCCTTGTTGTTCCGGGCAGGGAATGTAAGGTATGTCTCGATAGTACGCCACCTGACTTCCTCCGGAAGAGACTCCGGTTTGCCGTCGGCGTGTACAAAGACTGCTTCGGGAATACGTGCTGCAGATATGATAAGCGTATCCACGCCAATCACTTCTTTCTCCAATGTGGCATCATTATTGGGATCAACATCCTCCAGTATGATGCCGGACAGCCGTTCAGATACACCTTCCATGGCTGTCACAATGGTGGAGGGACGAATCTCAATCCCCTCAGCCTGGAGTTTGCTGTTGTCATTAAATTCTGCCGGCAACAAATTAATCGGCTGATCTGAAACAATTGTTACTCTGTTTGAGCCAAGTTCTCTGCATTTGCGGGCCAAGTCCAGGGCCTTTAAGCCATTGTGGACAATAACGACATGTTTGCCCGGATGAATCGTTTCGCCCCGGTCAAGGAGTGTGATAAAGTCCAGCATCAGGAAGACACCCTGAATCGCAGCCCCGGAGCTTTCCTGTTCCGTCTGCAGGATTTTGCGGCTGTCATATCCGCCTGTGGCCAGCAAGACTGCGTCATAGCCATCCTGAAACAGGGTATTTGCAGTAAAATCACGTCCCATCAGCACATTGGTTTTTGCCTCAACTCCCATATCAAGGATACCCTTGATATCATGATCCAGTACATTGCGTGGGAGCCGGTCTTCAGCAATGACGTATCTCAGGATTCCACCCAGTTCAGGTTTGGCCTCAAAGATGGTGGCCTGGTAACCAAGGCGGGACAGATAATATCCTGCTGTAAGGCCTTCGGAGCCTCCTCCGATTATTGCTATTTTTATGCCGTTGTCAGTACATTTATAGGGATTAATATGTTTGTCCGTAGCCATTTCATAGTCCGCCACAAACCGCTTCAGCGGATTGATGGCTACTGCTTCATCGGCCAGATTACGTCGGCAGGCAAGTTCGCATGGTGCGGGGCAGATGTAGCCGCAAA
>JAYEIR010000104.1:0-17275 GCA_034660135.1 Thermodesulfobacteriota bacterium | reverse complement strand
GTGCTGCTTTGAATGTGATCGCAAGCCGCTCAGGAAAGAGTCTCATGCCGAGCGACCTTATGAATGATTTTGTTGATTAATGGTCTTTTCGCCCAATCTCTGCGTTATGCTCAAAAAATAATCCTCGGAATATCAACTATATACCTGCGGTTATTTTTTCGCATGCCTTGATCTTGAACGAAAATCGTAAGTTCTCAATAACTTCGGTTAAAAGCGGGTATG
The DNA here is from genome assembly GCA_034660135.1 of Thermodesulfobacteriota bacterium. GTDB lineage: Bacteria > Desulfobacterota > DSM-4660 > Desulfatiglandales > Desulfatiglandaceae > JAYEIR01. Next base: position 17,053 of record JAYEIR010000104.1, on the reverse strand, counting down.
GGGCTCTCTTTTTTTCTATGTCCTTAATATGGTTTAGAGCAGGCCCGCCTGCCTCGCGTTGCGAAGCATTGCGGGCAGGGCCGCAGCAAAACGGCTTACTACCCCATTTATCCTGTTAACGAGAAGACTTCATAAGGTAAGCCGTTTTGCAAGCGCCCGTTAGAAAACAGCCTGTTGGGGCATAAATAAAAAAAGAGAGTCCCATACCCGCTACGGATCAAGTAACCCCGGACTTTTTGAGAACTTACCGAAAATCCTCATAAATCAACAGAATTATGAATAAAGAAGGTAAGGTCGTCTCCACCGTACGAACGATTCAAGGTCTTTCAGCCACTTATTTGTAATAAGGGAAACAGGGACACCGGATTCCAGGTCGAGCCGGATGGACGAATCACCTGTGATCAGATCAATGGGCCTTTTGTTGTATTCGTATTCATAAGGTGGGTTTTTCCATTGAAAGTCAGTCTTATGGATCTCCAACACCGCCTTTAGAAGGGCTATTGAAGTCTGATAAGGCCGGTATATTCCATGATCAAGCACGTGGAGCATGAATCCACGGCAGAGTTCACCTTCCCACTTGTTGAATGTGGGACGAAACGAATATTCCTGAAGGTAGCATCCTGCCAGTGTTTCCGGTTTCAAGGCCCGTTTGACGGCTTTTGGGTCTAAATAGGGGGCCCCAAAGATCTCAAAAGGGCGGCATGTCCCCCTTCCTTCTGATATGTTAGTCCCTTCCCATATGACCTGCCCGGGATAAACGGAAGCCGTTTCCGTGAGAGGCATGTTGGCGGAAGGCATAATCCATCTCAATCCTGTTTTTTTCCACAACATCTTCCGGCGCCATCCATGCATGGGCACTATCTCCAGGTCGCATTCCAGCGAGAAGACATGGTTAAAGATTCGGGCCATCTCTCCCATTGTCAGGCCGTGCCGCATAGGCAAGCCATATGGCCCCACAAATGAATAGAATTCCGGACTCAGGAGATTCCCCTCTACTATATCGCCACCAATAGGATTGGGTCGATCCAGGATTATTACCTTCTTGCCGGTCCCTGCGGCGGCCTTAAGGGCGTTTAGCATGGTGGAGGCAAAGGTATAAACCCTTGTCCCCACATCCTGCAAGTCGATAAGCAGGATGTCTATCATGTCGAGCATATGGGGAAGAGGTTCTCTTGTTTCGCTGTAGAGGCTGAAAATCGGGATGTCTGAGGAATTGTCAATCGAGTGGCGGGTTTCCACCATGTTGTCCTGGTCCTCACCACCATATCCGTGTTGTGGTCCGAAAATGGCCTTCAAATGGCCGGGGAGGAGCCCTGTAATAACATCTTGAGCGGCATGCAACCTGCTGTCTAAAGAGGCCTGGTTCGCCAGGAGGCCCAGTTTATGGCCTTTAAGCCTTTCCCAGTGTCCCCTTGTAAGCAGATCAAGACCTGTGAGCACGTGATTCATTTCTCGCTATCTATCCTCATGTTTTATGTTATCTTAGAAAACCACGTCCTGTGGGCGTGTTTAGAGACATTGGCTCTGCCCTATTTGGTGGTCAATAGAAGTGCCTAAAGTGCCTAAAATTAAAAGTGCCTAAAGTTGCGGTACGCCTTCGGCCCTGCTGCGAACCATATTAAGGGCATAAAGCAAAAAAAGAGATCCCGGTGCCTGTCTCGTATGCCGCTAATTATTGAGCTGTTACGATTATTTCCTGTTCCCAACAATTCTCATTTTAGCTTTAACCTTTGGCCGTTACTAAAAGAGACTCCGCTGCCCTCTATCCAGGTGGAAGCCATAATTAGAATTGCTGCCCTGTTTGTTCTTCCATTGCGTTATTATTAGATGTTTGATATCTTATATCACGCATTTGGAGTTCTTGGAACTCCTGTTTGTATAAATTCTCAACAACTTCAGGTAAAAGCGAGATTAATGATCAAGTGAAGGCCTGACTTTTTGAGAAATTATCAGTTTTTCAGTCCTGATGTAACAGCACATATGGCTCAGAGGACAAGGTTTATGACAAGATCGGACAAGGATGATCTCCCGCCCTGTCTTATATATATAGACAAAAAAGGGACCTGGTATCATGAAGGCGTTGAGATGATTCGCAGGGAATTTATCCATCTGTTTTATGAGAACATGGAGCGGGATTCCAAGGGTCGCTACGTGATCAAGTGGGGTGATCAGACCTGTTATGTGGATGTGGAAGACACGGCGTTTGTGGTTCGTCGTGTGATCTATGAGCACGATGATCAGAATAAAAATGCCAGGTTCGCCTTGGTCCTGAGTGACGACACCGAAGAAGCCCTGTTGCCCGACAGCCTTTTTGTGGGTAAGGACAATGTCCTTTACTGCAGAGTAAAAAACCATAGTTTTCCAGCCCGTTTCAATCGTGCCGCCTATTATCAACTCGCCCAATATGTCGAAGAGGATAACAATACATACTATTTGCTACTTAATGGAAAAAAATATGATATTACTCAGAGGCAGTTTCAAAATGTTTAATTAGTCTCTGAACGAAAACCTCGAAATGAAAACGAACACAACATCAATCATGAGGCTTTACTGAGTTGGGATTGATTCCATTAATCCAAAATCTAAAATCCAAAATCCAAAATCGTGCCTGAACAGGGTTTTCGTTCAGGCACTAATTATGTCCAAGGTCAAGGAAGGCGATAATTTTAACCAGCCCAGAGAAATAAGCTACGCATTTCACAGGGCAAGCACGAATATATTGAGTATTTCGGGGATTCAAATGAAAAGAGGTAAAAAACCATGAAATTGACGCTGAAGCAGAAAATCATCGGCCTACCGCTTGTGGCAGGCATACTGCCGGTACTTGTTATGCTTTTATTGATATCTGTTGAGAAGAGAGCCGTGGTTGACAAAATTGAATGCGAATTAGATATTCTTGCCCGTCAGGGCATGGAACGGATTGCCCTTGCCGTGCATGAAACGAGCCAGGTCACAAAGGATATGATTCAGATAGTGTTGGACCGTAACCTTGAGCAAGCCTCTGCTTTTTTTCAACAAATGGGCGGAATTTCCCTGTCAAACGAAGTTGCTTCATGGGAGGCTGTTAATCAGGTCACCGGAAAGAAGAAAAAGGTGTTGCTTCCCAAGGTGCTTATCATGGGCGCTACCTGGCTCGGACAAGACAAAGACCTCAATGCCGTGATTTCTTATATAGATCAACTAAAAAACAGGGCCGGCGGCAATTACGCCATTTTCCAGCGCATAGATAAACAAGGTGATATGATTCAGGTGGCATCCACAATGCCGGTATCAAAAAATGAGCGTGCCATTGGGGTCTATATCCCTGCAGTAGAAAATGGCAAGCCCAATCCGGTTATCTCTGCGATCCTTAAAAAGAAATCATATAAGGGCCTTGCCTATGTCGTGAACGGCTGGCACTTCAGTTCGTTCAAGGCAATAACTGATGAAGAGGGAAAGGTGATAGGCATGCTGTATGCCGGTATTCCTTTTAAGACCCCTGAAGTTTTGCATAGGGCCATTACAGGAATTGAGGTTGGCAAGACAGGATATGCCTGGGCTATTGGCGGTAAACACCCGGAGCACAGGGGCCATTATGTAGTCTCGAGAGGTGGAGAGCGGGATGGGGAAAACTTATGGGATGCTAAGGACACAAGCGGACATTTCTTTGTTAGGTCTATCGTGGACAAGGCATTGAAACTCAAAAAGGGTGAAATCGGGTTCGAGCGTTATCCATGGAGAAATCCGGGCGAATCGACAGAGAGGTGGAAGGTATCGGCGTTTACCTATTTTGAGCCCTGGGATTGGGTTATTGGCGTTGGAGCATATGAAGACGACTACTATGATGCAAGACAAAGGGTTGAAGGCACCATGAACAGGTTGCTGTGGGTGATGCTCATAAGCGGCCTGGTTGTGCTTGCTGTGGTTATTTTATTGGGTCTATTTATGGGCAGCAAGATTGCCCGGCCCATAACACAGGTTACTGCAATAGCAAGAGAAGTTGCCAGGGGAGACCTTTCATCCGCAGCGGACTCTGTCAAATCCCTGGCCGGAGGAGAAGGTGATGATAAGAGGATGGTTCCTGAAGATGAAACCGGACATTTGCTTACAGCTATTAAGTCCATGATCGAAAACCTCAATTCCCTGGTCGGTCAAGTTCAGAGGTCTGGTATTCAGGTTACATCGTCATCTACGGAATTAGCTGCTACGGCCAAGGAGCAGGAAGCGACTATGTTGATGCAGGTAGAATCCACTAACAAGGTATTGAAGTCTGTGGGTGAGATTTCGGATGTTGCGACGGAATTGGTGGAGACTATGCAACAGGTTGCGAGCATGTCGAATGAGACTGCGGGGTTTGCGAGCAGCGGGCAAGCGGATTTAGCGCGGATGGAGGGGGCCATGCGCAGCATGGATGATGCTTCCAAGTCCATATCCGGGAGGCTGGGTGCGATTAATGAAAAGGCAGAAAATATAACTGATATGGTAACGACGATTACGAAGGTAGCTGACCAGACGAATCTGCTATCCTTGAATGCGGCGATTGAAGCGGAGAAGGCGGGTGAATACGGGCGGGGATTTAATGTGGTAGCGCGGGAGATTCGCAGGTTGGCGGATCAGACTGCTGTTGCGACCTTAGATATTGATCAGATGGTTCAGGAGATGCAATCGGCGGTATCTTCCGGTGTTATGGAGATGGACAAATTCATAGCGGAGGTCAAGCGGAGTGCTGATGACGTTGGCAAGATCAGTGCTCAACTAACCAAGATCATAGAGCAGGTACAGGCCCTGTCGCCGAGTTTTGAAGATGTCAATGTAGCGGTTGGTCATCAATCTACAAATGCGCGGAAGATCAATAGTGCCATGGTGAACCTGAGTGAAGAGTTGCAACAGACCACGGACTCCCTGCGCGAGACCTACACAGCAATTGAGCAGTTGAACGAAGCGGCTAAAGGCCTGCAGGATGAGGTGTCACGCTTCAAGGTGAGCTGAAAGATAATGGTCAAAAGGAGCTGAGAATGCTTGTGTTGCTGTTCTATCTCGGTGAGGTTATGTATACGATCAGATGCGACAGGGTCAGGGAAGTGGCGCCTGTTGTGACACTCAAGCACGTTCCCCATGCCCCTGACTATTTTGCAGGCCTGTTCAATTACCGAGGCATGATTGTGCCTGTAATCGACCTGTGTAAATTGATTCAGGGACGCTCATGCGTAATGCGGCTGAGCACCCGCATAATTCTTGTGGACTATCTCAAGGAAGGCACCTCCCCCTATGTTGTCGGGCTCATGGCGGAACGTGTGACCGAAGCAGTCAGGAAACCGGAAAGCGCCCTTGTGTCCTCTGGAATCAATATGCGGCAGGCCCCTTACTTGGGGCGTGTTGTTATGGATGAGAATAACATGATTCAGTATATAGATCTGGATTTATTGCCCAGCACCTTTCAGTTCCTCCCCATGCTTGAAAGCGGCATTGCTAATGAGTCTGAAGATAATTGAATCTTTGTTGGAAAAGAAAATCGGGTTGTCCCCGGATGCCGTGGGGCCTGACACAATCGCCAAGGCCATACGCCGGCGCATGAATGATTGTGGGTTGTCAGACAGCAAAGCGTATCTTGCCTGTCTCCGGACATCAAAGCAAGAATGGGAAGAACTTACAGAGGCGGTCGTGGTGCCGGAGACATGGTTTTTCCGGAACAAGGAGTCCTTTGATTTTCTTGGTGGTTATGTGAAAGAGAATTGGCTGCCGGAAAATAAGGGTCGCGTGCTGCGTGTCTTGAGCATAGCATCTTCAACCGGCGAAGAACCTTATTCTATTGTCATGTGTCTTATGAATGCCGGACTTCCGCAGGATTGTCTTTATGTCGATGCTACGGATATAAGCAACAGAGCTCTTGACAAGGCAAAACAGGGCCTTTACGGGCAGGAGTCTTTCCGGGGGAAGGACTTGTGGTTTCGATCAGAGTATTTTGAGCGGACAGCGGACGGCTATCAGATAGGTCCTACTCTAAGGAGCACCGTGAATTTCTTGGAAGGAAATTTATTGGATGCCGGGTTCCTGGTGGGGGAGGCACCTTATGACATCATTTTTTGCCGCAACTTATTGATCTATTTGAGTCTTTCTGCGAGAAAGCAGGCCATGCAGGTTGTTGACAGGTTATTAGTTAGGACAGGGATCCTGTTTGTAGGTCATGCCGAAAGACCGTCTGCCACTGACTGTGGATTTGAATGGATCTGCAGGCCCGGGGTTTTCGCATTCCGACGGCAGGCTGATTCGCCGAAGCCCTGGGATCGTGTTAAACCAGGAGTGCCTTTAAGGTTCGAAAGGGGTTGGCATAAGACGGAAAGCTCCTCTGGCACCGGGACGGCCGGCACTGGACAGGCAATTTTATTCAGGAATGCTAATGTTGCGAACAGTGTGCCTCCGCCACAAGATCGCAGGAAGCCATCCAACAAAGAGGTAACATTGCTGGATGAGGCTCGGAGACTGGCGGATGAGGGGTTTTTGGTGGAGGCTATTGATCTGTGCGATAAGTGCCTGAAGGAAAAGGCCACTCAGGTTCAGGGTCATTTCTTGAAAGGGCTGATATGCCTGGCAGTGGACGATGAGACGAGTGCCGAGGAGTGTCTAAATAAAACGCTTTATCTTGACCCAAATCATCAGGATGCCCTGGATTACCTGGCTCTCATTGCGGAATCCCGTGGCGATCTCGAAAAGGCAGAGCACCTGCGGCAACGCGTACAACGAGTTTGCAATGGAGAGAGCGGACAGTGAAAGAACTAACTTCCCAGAGCGAAGATAGATGCTGGAAACGTATAGGGGTATGGGGCCGGGAAAAACCGGTATGTCCCAGGCTCAAGGAGGTGATCCATTGCCGCAATTGCGAAGTGTTTACACAGGCAGGCAGGAATCTCTTAGAACGTGATCTTCCTGAGAATTACAGGAACGAATGGGGCCGGGTGCTGTTGAAAAAAAAGGAAGAGGAACTCGCCGGTGCCGTCTCTGTGGTTGTTTTTCGCGTCCGGGGAGAATGGTTGGCACTGCCGGCCCAGTTATTTGCTGAGGTAATACATGTGTCTCCTGTCCACAGCATTCCGCATTGCAACAGCATGTCATTGTTAGGTGTGATCAACGTTCATGGTGATATCCAGTTATGCGTTTCGCTCGAACGTTATTTGGGCCTTCAGGCGGAAGATGTGAGTAAGGGAGAGGACCATAGGAGCTATAGGCATATGATGGTAGTGGACAAGGATGGAGAACAATGGGTCTTCCCTGTGGATGAAGTCCTCGGAATTCATCATGTGCATCCGAGTTCGTTCCAGAATGTTCCGGTTACCGTGTCCAAGTCCAGGTCAGCTTTTACTAAAGGAATCTTCAAGTGGAAGGACAAATACGTGGCCTTTTTGGACGACGAACTGCTTATTTACAGCCTCACAAGGAGCGTTCAGTGACAGAGAGCAATGGGCAGTCTTTGCATGATTTCTCTATGTTGGACCTTTTCCGCACAGAAGTGGAAACGCATGCGGCAAGCCTGAATGACGGCCTGTTGGCCTTGGAGAACGATCCCGGTGCCACAGACAGGCTTGAAGCACTGATGAGGGCGGCACATTCCATTAAGGGAGGGGCCAGGATAGTGGATTTAGAGGCTGCTGTGAAGCTGGCCCATACCATGGAGGATTGCTTTGTCGCTGCACAAAAAGGCGAGGTTTCTCTGAGCTCGGAGCATATTGACGTACTGCTCAAAGGTACTGATACGCTTATCAGGATTTCTGAAGCTGCAGGAGAGAAATGGGCAGAGTGGTTGGACGAACACCGGGAGGAAATTGACAAGTTGGTGTCCGGTATCAGTGCAATCCCTGGCGCTGAAACCGTTACACCGGTCCGGCCTGAGGATCCGGCTGAATCTCCGGATACTACTGTCTCTGCCACCCTCCCGGCCGAACCGGGCACTGAGCCTTCCAATGCCCTGGTTGAAACTCCGGATGAGGTTTCCGTTACCGAAAAGACATGGGACGTGAAACCTGTCCATGAAGAACCTGCTGAGAAGGATCGGATGGTAAGGGTCACGGCAGCGAAGATCGAGCGTCTCCTGGGCCAGGCCGGGGAAGTTGTGGTGAACTCCCGCTGGCTTCAGCCGTTCTCTGAATCCCTTGTGGAGTTGAGGCGTCAACATATCGAGCTTTTCACTGTATTAGAGGAGGTGAGGGAAAGCCTGGCCCATGATAAAAGGGGAGGTCGGGCCCATGATCTGATCATCAAGTCCAGGGAAAAGGCCAAGGAATGCAATTTGTACCTGGCGGACAGGATGAGCCACTTTGACAAATATACGAGCACTTCCGCGGCCCTTTCGGACCGCATCTACAACGAAATCGTTTCTGTGCGCATGCGGCCATTTGCTGACGGTGTCCGGGGCTTTCCACGGATGGTACGGGATCTGGCCAGGGATTTGGGCAAAAAGGTTCGGTTCGACATTGCGGGCAAATCTACTGAAGTAGATCGGGAAATATTGGAGAAGTTAGATGCCCCTCTTGACCACCTGCTGCGAAATGCATTGGATCATGGCATCGAATCCCCTGAAGCCCGTTTGGCCGCTGGAAAGCCGGAGTCCGGTGTTTTGCATTTGGAGGCAGCGCACCGCTCGGGCATGCTGATGGTTACCGTCTCGGATGACGGACAGGGCATAGACCTTGATAAGCTGCGACAGAAAACCCTGCATAAAGGGCTTACAAGTCCCGACATGGTGGACCATCTGTCCGAACCCGAGCTTATGGACTTCTTGTTTCTGCCGGGGTTTTCCACGTCACAAAACGTTACGGAGATCTCGGGGCGCGGGGTGGGCTTAGATGTGGTGCGTAACATGGTTCATGAGGTGGGTGGCGTTGTGCGTGCTGTTTCCAGACCTGGAGAGGGCATGACCTTTTGTTTGGAACTGCCGCTGACACTTTCCGTGATCCGCACGTTCCTGGTCGAGATTGCAGGGGAGCCCTATGCCTTTCCCCTGGCCCGCATTGATCGGTGTCTGGTCTTTTCTCAGAATGATATTGAGACGGTGGAGGATCGACAATATTTCAGGTTTAATGACGACAACATCGCCCTTGTAAATGTTCGGGATGTTCTGGAGATAAAAGAACCTGAGCAAAAAATGGACGAATTGAGTGTTGTGGTAATAAGCGATAGGCTGAACTACTACGGTCTGCTGGTAGACAAGTTTTTAGGGGAGTGTGATCTGGTAGTGCGGCCCTTGGACCGGCGGTTAGGAAAGGTCCAGGATTTCAATGCCATGGCAGTGATGCTGGACGGCTCCCCGGTCCTGATTTTTGATGTTGAAGATCTGGTGCGCTCCATAGATAATTTGCTTGCAGGGAGGCGTCTGCGCAAGGTGAGCGGTTCAACGGATGAAATCGAAGCAACAAAATACAAAAAGGTCCTTGTGGTTGATGATTCCATTACGGTCCGTGAGATGGAGCGCAAGCTGCTCGAGAACAAAGGCTATCAGGTCGATGTGGCTGTAGACGGGGTGGATGCCTGGAATGCTGTGAGGACTGATGATTATGATCTAATTGTCTCGGATGTGGACATGCCCAGGATGGACGGGATCGAACTGATTACACATATTAAGCAACACCCGGTGCTCAAATCTGTGCCCGTAATAGTTGTATCCTACAAGGACAGGGAAGAAGACCGCCAGCAGGGGCTTGAAGCCGGTGCGAATTATTATTTGACCAAAAGCAGTTTTCAGGATGACTCCTTTATTAATGCTGTGGTTGATCTTATCGGAGAAGCCTGAGATCATGCGTATTGCAATAGTTAACGATATGATGTTGGCCGTGGAGAGCTTGCGCAGGATAATACTGAGTACCCCGGGCTATGAGATATCCTGGATTGCACATGATGGTGCTGAGGCAGTGGAGAAGTGCGCTGTTGATACCCCGGATCTGATTTTGATGGATCTAATAATGGAGGGAATGGACGGGATTGAGGCCACACGCAGGATCATGAATGGATCTCCTTGTCCGATCCTGCTGGTGACTGCAACGGTGGACGGCAATGCCGGAAAGGTCTTTGAGGCCATGGGCCAAGGGGCCCTGGATGCGATAAATACGCCGGTAATGGGAAACAATGCCTTGGCCCGGAGCAGCAGAGATGCATTGTTGAAAAAAATTAGTATGATAGAAAAACTTGGCAGATTATCCGCTGATGGGGCAGTTGCCAGGCCTGTCAGGCGGGTTGCCACGGAGCAGGTCAAGCCATTAGTTGTAATTGGCTCCTCGACAGGGGGGCCTAAGGCCTTGGGAGAGATTCTTTCGCGGTTGCCCGCAGGATTGGAGGCAATGATTGTAATCGTGCAGCATGTGGACATGGAGTTTTCCGCTGGTTTAACGGACTGGTTGGATGCCCAGACCCCTTTAAAGGTGAAGTTAGCCCTGGAAGGCGCACGGCCGGAGCGGAATACCGCCTATGTTGCAGGAACCAACGATCACCTGGTTTTTACTGAGGATCTCAGATTCTCTTATTCACCGGAACCCCGGAATAATCCTTATCGTCCCTCTGTGGACACTTTTTTTGAGAGTGTGGCGGAGTACTGGCCAGAAAACTGTGTTGCCGTTCTGCTTACCGGCATGGGCAGAGATGGGGCGAATGGATTGGCGATTCTCCGTCAGGCAGGCTGGTATACGATCGCCCAGGATGAGGCTACGAGCGTTGTATACGGCATGCCCAAGGCAGCCAAAGAATTGGGAGCAGCGGTTGAAATTCTGCCGATCAAGGATATCGGGCCGGCAGTTCTTGGCTTTCTCAAGAAGAGGTATGATACTGATATTTCAGCGTAAGAATAACCCGTTGAGTGACATTGACAACAAATTGTCGAACCCTTTATATCAACTAATCGGGTAACTATTCAGGTATCTTTTAGACAGGATTACAGGATAAACAAGATAAATTAATCCAGTCCATCTTGTTAATCCTGTCAAAGAATTGAAGTACCTGAGTAGTAACCTAATTGGGAGAAGATCCTTGTCGATATGATGTCGTTAAGGGCTTATACAGCATGTCCAATGCAACTCCTGCCAAGCACCGGATTACCGTTCTGTTAGTGGATGATCAGGCCATGATCGGCGAGGCAGTGCGCCGCATGTTGGTGACTGAACAGGATGTCGATTTTTATTTCTGCCAGGATCCCACCCAGGCAGTCAAGGTCGCAAACCGGATCTCTCCCACAGTGATCCTCCAGGATTTGATCATGCCTGAAATCGACGGTTTGACCCTTGTCCGTTATTTTCGAGCCAATCCGACTACCCGCGATGTGCCGCTTATTGTCCTGTCGAGCAAGGAGGAAGCTGTCACCAAGGCAGAGGCCTTTGCCTTAGGGGCCAATGACTATCTCGTCAAGCTGCCGGATCGGCTGGAGATCATCGCGCGTATCCGTTATCATTCAAGAGGATATATCAACCTCCTGGAAAGAAATGAGGCCCAGGCCCAGCTCGAAAAAGCGAACCGGTTTATACGCAAGACCTTTGGCCGATATCTCTCGGATGATATTGTTGACGCCATACTTGAATCGCCTGAAGGGACGGCACTTGGTGGTGAAAAAAGGTTTGTCACTATTATGATGACCGATCTTCGCGGCTTCACATCTATTGGGGAGACTTTGCCGGCTGAAGAGGTGGTCGGCATCATTAATATCTATCTTGAGACCATGACAGAGATCATACTGAAGTATCAGGGCACTATTGATGAGTTTATCGGCGACGCTATTTTTGTGATTTTTGGTGCCCCTGTCTTGAGAGACAATGATGCCAAACGTGCTGTTGCCTGTGCCATTGAGATGCAGAATGCAATGGCGGATGTCAACAGACAATGTAGAGACAAGGGATATCCGGAGGTGGAACAGGGTATCGGCATCAATACGGGTCAGGCGGTTGTTGGCAACATTGGGTCAACAAAAAGGATGAAATATGGGGTCGTCGGTCGTAATGTGAACCTGACCTCCCGTATTGAATCCTATACCTTAGGCGGACAAACTTTCATCTCTGAAAATACTTTTGAGGAGTGTGGCCCTATCCTGAGGATAGACGATCAGATGGAAGTTATGCCCAAGGGGGTCAAAAAGCCCATTATGATCTATGAAGTTGGGGGGATCGGGGGGGAATTCAACCTCTTTCTCCCTGATAAGAAGGAAATTGAATTGCTGGAGATAGAGCAGCCTCTATGTGTTCGATTCACGATCCTTGAAGGAAAACATGCGGGTGAAGACGAGCACGAAGGCTCTTTGACCAGGATGGTTTCTAAAGCGGCAGAAATCCAGACTCAAGTCGTGGTCGATAAACTGACAAATCTCAAGATTTCGCTGTTTGATTATGAGGGGAAGAGGGTCACGGCCGATCTGTATGCCAAGGTCACAAAGGAACTCCCGGGGCTCCCTCCTGCATTCAAGGTCAGCTTTACTTCTGTCCCAAGAGAGGCCAGGGTATTTTTTGAAGGGTTACATATCGTTAAATGATCAAGTGAACGCCGGGGTTTTTGAGAAATTACAAGGAGTGTCGTTCTGTCATGAATATACAAGGACATGAATTACCGATCCAATCAACCGGTCTTACTGAACACAGGATTACAGTGCTGTTGGTTGATGACCAGCCTATTATGGGTGAGGCAGTCCGTCGCATGTTATCGGACGAACAGGATATTGCTTTTCATTATTGCCAGAACCCCACAAAGGCCATTCAAACGGCTTGTGAGATTTGCCCGACTGTTATTTTGCAGGATCTCATCATGCCGGAAATTGACGGCCTAACCCTGGTCAAATTCTTCCGTGCCAATGAAAAAACCAAAGACATTCCCTTGATTGTCCTTTCGACAAAGGAAGAACCTGCAACCAAGGCAGAGGCATTCGCTTTAGGTGCCAATGATTACATAGTCAAATTGCCGGATAAAATCGAACTTATTGCGCGTATCCGTTATCATTCAAGGGGGTACATCGCACTTCTGCAAAGGAATGAGGCATATGAGGCCCTTCTCGCAAGTCAGAAGACGCTTACCAATGAATTAAACCAGGCTGCTGAGTATGTTCGCTCACTGCTCCCGGCACGACTTGATGATGATATAAAGGCGGACTGGGAGTTTATTCCATCCATGTCTCTTGGGGGAGATTCCTTTGGCTATCACTGGATCGACGATAACAATTTTGCCATGTATCTATTGGATGTGTGCGGGCATGGTGTTGGCGCGGCCCTTCTTTCTATCTCGGTGATCAATGTATTGCGCTCTCAATCACTGAATGTAGAATCCCGGGATCCTGGGCAGGTGTTGGCAGGCCTTAATGATGCGTATCAGATGGAAGACCACAACGACATGTTCTTTACGATCTGGTACGGAATCTACAACAGAAAGAGGCGTGATATTGTTTTCGCAAGCGCGGGCCATCCTCCGGCCATCGCCATGGTCGGGGAATCGCCTGAGACAGTGGAAATCGTCCTTCTTGATTCCAGAGGGATTGTTATAGGTGCAATGGCCGGGACAACGTATGAGAATGCCAGGTTTGAGCTGAAGCTATTCTCAAAACTCTGGATTTACAGCGACGGCGCATATGAAATAACAAGGCCTGACGGCACATTATGGACATTGGATGAGTTCGTTCAGGCGGTAAGCGCGTTGCCGTATAAGGAAGCTTCATCCGTGAATGATATTATGCAGGAGATCAAAAAATTACAAGGCTCAGACATGTTTGACGATGACGTATCGTTAGTGGAAGTCGATCTGAGTGGAGATGCGATTTAATTGTTCAGACGCAACAGATCCAATCCTTAGTACCCTATTGCTGTATCAGCAAAAACTCAAATACAACGCAATATATTGTATTAAAGGCTTGACTTGTCACAATATAGTGTGGCAGGATACTGTTGTTTGCTACTATGAACCAGGGTAGTAACAAGGTTTATTTTAATTCCTGGATTGTTGAGGGGGCATAAATGTTCGAACATATTAAGAAACGTGATGGAAGAGTTGTTGAGTTTGATTCAAAAAAGATCAGTTCAGCAATTGCCCAGGCAGGAAAGGCGACCGGCGAGTTCGGGGAAAGGGAAGCAAGGAAGCTTACACTCCGGACCCTGACTCTGGCACATGATCTGCGTCTTGGCCCACTGCCTGAAGTTGAGGAGATACAGGATATTGTGGAAAGGGTTCTTCTCGATTCTCCGTTTCATAAAACAGCAAAGGCTTATATCCTGTACAGGGAACAGCATACACAAATAAGGAACATCCTTGCCAAGGCGAACGTTGATCTGGTTGAGAACTATATCCAAAATTTGGACTGGAAAATCAATGAAAACAGCAACATGGCTTATTCTCTTCAGGGGTTGAACAATTATATTTCATCGGATGTTACATCAGAATACTGGCTGAACCGCATATACCCCCCTGAGATCAGGCGTGCCCACAAAAAGGGAGATCTGCACATACATGATTTGAGTCTCCTTTCTGTCTACTGTGTTGGATGGGACCTGAAAGATTTCCTCAAACAGGGCTTCAAGGGGGTGCGGGGAAAGGTGGAAAGCGCTCCGCCAAAACATCTTAGGTCGGCCTTGGGCCATGTTGTCAATTTATTTTATACCCTGCAGGGAGAAGCGGCCGGAGCCCAGGCGATTTCGAACTTTGATACACTCCTTGCGCCTTTTATACGCTATGACAATATGGATTACAGACAGGTCAAGCAAGCTCTCCAGGAATTCATCTTTAACATCAACATCCCCACCCGCGTCGGTTTCCAGACCCCGTTCACCAATATTACTATGGATCTCAATGTGCCTTCCACCCTGGAAAACCTTCCGGTAATCATTGGCGGAATTGAACGTAAAGAGACCTACTCCGAGTTTCAGCCGGAAATGGATATGATAAATATGGCCTTTGCAGACGTCATGATGGAAGGTGATGCCAAGGGGCGGGTCTTTACCTTTCCCATTCCGACATACAATATTACGTCTGATTTTGACTGGGATAATCCGAACCTTGAGGCCATATGGAAGATGACCGGCAAGTACGGCATCCCCTATTTCTCAAATTTTGTTAATTCCGACATGTCTCCTGATGACGCAAGGTCCATGTGTTGCCGTCTGAGGTTAGACACCCGCGAGCTCTTAAAAAGGGGAGGGGGGCTGTTTGGGGCAAATCCTCTGACAGGTTCAATTGGAGTGGTAACCATCAATCTGCCGCGAATAGGTCACCTGTCGAAAAACAAGGCGGACTTTTTTGAGCGTCTCAGGGAAATGATGCTTGTTGCAAGGGAAAGCCTGTCTATAAAGCGGAAGGTCCTTGAGCAATTCACAGACAGGAATCTGTATCCCTACTCGAGCTTTTATCTCAGGGAGATCAAAGAGGGAACAGGGCTTTACTGGGGGAATCATTTCTCTACCATAGGGATTATCGGTATGAACGAGGCATGCCTGAATCTGTTAGGCACAGATATCGGGACAAGGCCGGGACAGGCATTTTCATTGGAAGTCATGGATTTTATGCGTGAAATTATTGCGGAAATGCAGGAGGAAACAGGTAATATCTTTAACCTCGAAGCAACCCCGGCAGAGGGGGCATCTTATCGTCTTTGTCTGCTCGATAAGGAACAGTTTCCAGGATGCCTGTGCGCCAATGAAGAGGATTATCAAAAAGGGGCAGCCCCGTTCTATACCAATTCCACGCAGCTGCCGGTAAATTACACGGACGATATTTTCGAAACATTGACTCTGCAGGATGAGCTTCAGGCAAAGTATACAGGGGGCACGGTACTTCATATTTACCTCGGCGAACAGGTTGCTGACACTGAGATTGTAAAGGGGTTGATCAAGAAGGTTGTCACGAATTACCGTCTTCCCTACTTTACGCTCAGCCCGACATTCAGCGTGTGTCCATCGCACGGGTATCTGAACGGAGAACAGGATAAGTGTCCTGTTTGCGGTGAAGAGACTGAAATCTATGCAAGGGTTGTAGGCTATCTAAGGCCTGTTAAACAGTGGAATAACGGCAAGCAGGCTGAATTTGGGATGAGGAAGGCGTTCAAGGTGGGGTGATATCCTCCGGTTTATCAGGGCGAGGAAGACCAATGATCTTTGGAGGCATACAGAAGAATTCGCTCATAGATTTTCCCGGGAAGATAAGCTGTGTGCTTTTCGTTTCAGGATGTAACTTTGAATGCCCTTATTGCCACAATCCTGATCTTGTGAGGGGCAACATCTCCCCAACTCCTGGTCTTGACGAGAACGCTGTCTGCGATTTCCTTGAGATGCGCAAGGGTCTTTTGGACGGGGTGGTAATTTCCGGTGGGGAACCAACCCTCCAGGGGGACATTATAGCCTTTTGTGAAAAGCTCAAAGAGATGGGTTATCCGGTAAAACTTGATACCAATGGAACCAGACCTCAGGTGATAGGAAAACTCATTGATAAAGGGCTTGTCGATTACATTGCAATGGATATAAAGACCGATCCTTTTCACTATTCTCCGGTCATAACAAAGATATACAGCCCGGCCGATATACTTAAGAGCATTCAGATCATCATGGAATCCATGGAGACCTATGAGTTCAGGACCACATGCGTAAAGCCGATTGTGGATGCAAATGTCATTGGAGGGATCGGGAGGATCATTGAAGGCGCGATGTTATATGTCCTGCAGGGCTTTCAAAAAACCAGGTTGTTACGCCCTGAATTTTTCGAAGAAAAGGGGTCTGGTTATGATACTAATGGGCTTATCCGCTTAAGGTCCGCAGCAGAGCAGTGGGTGAATAAATGCATTATCCGCTGAGAGTATGGATTTATTTGAAAAACCTGAATCCTAATATTGCTGCGAGATAGACTGCGCCGGCCAGGACAATCGTTGTGGCACCTGCCGGGAGGTCAGGGCCGTAGCTGATCGTGAGTCCGGCGCTCGTGATAATCATGGTGAATACAGTGGAAAGAATCATCATGTGCCATAGTTTTTTTGAAAATTTTCCTGCAATTGCAGCAGGGAGTGTGAGCAGAGCGATCACCATTACGATTCCCACCACAGTAACAAGCAGAACTACGGTAAGGGCGATAAGGCAAAGCAGCATAAGAT
>JAYEIR010000103.1:0-17292 GCA_034660135.1 Thermodesulfobacteriota bacterium | reverse complement strand
TCCCCTACAATTTCATCTTCATAGTAAACTGTAACTGATTTTTGTGATTCAGTATCATGTCTATCCTGTTATCCTGTCAAATGCTTTCCCTTTACATAATGAGGTTTTTTCAGTTTTCAAATTTCTGGGTATACAACAATTGAACTTGCGGGTTTTGCTGTTATTTGGCAAAGTAATAATTTATACTGTGATTGTAAATGGCAAGGTAATGTAATCCGGAAACGGTCCCGGCTTTACTTCAATATCGAACACTGAAAGGAGAATACCTGTGGAAACAAACAAAGACGTACCATTGATCGGGATTGTTGCTTCGAGAGAATGCCCCACATGTGGGCATCACGAAGTGGGCTTGACAACACCGGATGGAAATTTTTATCCCCTGAAACCGGGCACACTTGTACAGGCCCTGGGAGACCCGGATATAGCAGGAGATACAGCAGGACGCCGGCAGCTCCCAACAGAATCCCATCAGGATGACACTGAGGAATTGGTGTATAACAGGCCATGGGTCCCGGATCCTGTAAAAGGCTATCCATCACTGAGGCTGAAATACGGCGTGTTTGTTGATGAAAATACAGCAAGCAGTTCGATGACCAAGCAAATCTACCAGGCCGCTTATCTCGAAAAACTGCAGCGTCTGATTGCAAACGAACTCTATACCCCGTTAGCGGTCATACTCGATCGATTCTTCAACACGCCCCATTTGGCTTCCGGAAGCCCCAAACAGATGGCCTTTGCCATGTGGGAGGAACTGGAGGAAATCAGACAGCCCATTGACACGGTAAAGGCGTGGATAGACAATCCGGACGATGAGCGCATTGCCGGTCTGATTCAGGCTGGACCAGAGGAGGATCTTGGCGAAGTACCGAGTGACGAGCAAATTAAAGAGGAATTGGGCCAGATGGACCTGGAAAAATTCCTGAGCCTTCTTTGATGGACTCGTAAAAAGTCAGGCATCCCTTACGCAGCCATAATCAAGATAAAAAATCAAACGCTGCTTCACCAAATTGAGGAAATAAATAACCTCACAGACGATGAGCAGCAGATCGTTATCTCATTTTTAGATGCATTTATTAAACGTAAACAGTTTGAAGAGTTAATCCACAGCTGACTTTTATTAAAGGAGAAAATTATGGGCACTTTTACAGCTGTGATCCACAAAGAAGAAGACCTTTATGTTGCAGAATGTCCGGAGGTGGGTACTGCCAGTCAGGGTAAAACGATTGAGGAAGCAATCAAAAACATTCAGGAAGCAACTGAACTCTATCTTGAAGAGTTTTCTATAACACCGGTCGTTCGACCAATCCTCACAACGTTTGAGGTCCCTGCCCATGCCTGAGCTTCCACGTATTTCAGGCGATGAAGCCATCAAGGTATTCAAGGAGCTTGGATTTTATGCAGCAAGACAAAGAGGGAGCCATGTTGTTTTGCGCCGGGAAGATAAAGGATGTGTTATCCCGAGACACAAGCAGCTTTATTCAAATCAAATGCTAAGTTCCGCAACAGCGGGGCTACAAAAAGGGAAAGTGGTTAAAGATAAAATCCTCAACCGCCTTGATATTACTTGCTTTCAGAAGTTATTTACTTATTTAGCAGCGCTTCCACAATTTGGATCGACGTATTGAAAAAGGGAATACAGAAGGCCCAATCGGCTGCACTCGACAGGAAATAGCGCGCCGCTGCGCAGGTCCCTCGTACAAATACCAGAAAGTCCTATACTTTGCCAATGGCCTGAGCTATAATTCAAGCAAAAGGTTTGGAATTAAAGAGAAAGATAAAAGGAATACATAATGACAAAATCTGCCATTTCAATCCCTGTTGATGCCGAAACTGCACGTGCGTATGATTCGGCATCCCCGGGATACCAAAAGAAGATTCAAGTCCTGCTTCGATTGCGGCTACGGGAATTGGCTGAACTACCGACAAGTTCACTTGTTGAAATCATGGACGACATCGGAGCCAAGGCCAAGGCACGGGGCCTAACCCCTGAAATCCTGAGGACTTTCCTCCATGACGAATGATCCTCGTTTCGTTTTGGATACGGGTGTTCTTGTCAGTGCGGTACTATTGCCACGATCAGTCCCACGCCAAGCGGTAGATTCCGCATTTTCGCATGGGATTGTTCTGGCATCGGCTGACACGATCGGAGAATTGGACGAGGTACTTCGTCGTCCCAAATTTGATCGCTATCTGCTCGAAGAGGAGCGACTCCTGTTCTTAGCAGCTTTCAGTCGTGACGTGGAAGTAGTTGACGTTATAGAAAGAATTTCAGAATGCCGTGATCCCAAGGACGACAGGTTTCTCGAATTGGCAGTAGATGGTCACGCCACCTGCATAGTCAGCGGCGATAGAGACTTATTGGTTCTCAACCCATTCCGTGGAATAGTTATTCTAACACCACAGAAATTCATAACCAAATTCTAAAGAAATGTTGCCCAACCAAACGCTTCAGCAGACCCTGGAAGTCTGGCGGTTCTGGCGGGGGCCGGTGGAGGGGCCGCTGAGCTTGTCGTTCGCATCAAAAAATAAAGGAGGGAGATAGAATGGATCCAGATAGAGTAATGAATGGTTTGGAAAAAGAATTGAATTCTGCACTGAAATTAATGTCCAAAACAAAGGACATAAATGAAAAAGAGGCATATAGCCGGATCATTAAGAATTTGTGTGAATCACAAGGCGTCTTTTTAAAACTGGCGTCTGAAATGATGCCCTTTGATTTCGATGATGATTTTGAAGAGGATGAACTTGAAGACAAAGACATTCCCTTTTGAATGTGTAGAGCATTGATGTACTGTCGCAAACAATTCACCTGCCGGCGTTACACATTGACCGGGAACCGGGGGCGGCCTTTTTCCAATCGCCATTCAGTTTTCAACGCGTTATTTTAAGCAAATAAAAGTGAGGAGAGGAGTATATCCATCTTCATCTTCGGACCGGTGAGCTTGTCGATCCCGGTAGTGAAATAAAAAGTCAGGGCCGCTGCGAATGGGCTGAAACATATTTATCGATAAGGGCGCGAAGCATCTGTTGATACTTAACGCCGTACTTTTCGGCTTCGTGCTTGAAAAAACGAATACTGTGCTCGGATACGTTCAGAGTAATTTTGACGGTCTTCTCCTTGAAAACGAGCTGGTCCGGGGGCGGCAAAAAGTCATCGATGATTTTGGCGCCGTCCAGACCTACATCAATGGGTTCGTCCGTGTATTTAATTGTTTTTCTCATAGAGTTTCTTTCCTTTCCGCCAATAACCAGCGCCGAAAATGCGGATGCTGTCGCCTCGGATGGTAAACCGAACCGTGGCAGGGCCGCCGTTAACAAGGCCGATACAAAAATAGCGTTTTTCGTCATCACCATGTTTTGCATCCTCAAGAATCAGGCGCTTTGGATCAGCAAAGGCATATTGGGCATCATAAAAGGAGATCCCGTGAGTCTCCGTATTGATTCGATTTTTGTTTTCGTCCCATTCAAATTTCATAAATTGAGGGTAGTTGATATACATACAATTGTCAATATAAAAGTAACGATAATGCAAGGTGCGGATATCGTCCCAATATGAGTGATATCCGGAATCGCAACATGAGCACCGAAGCCCCCCGTGGTGAAATGATCCTGTATCAGGCGCCTGAAGGCGGTATCGAGCTGGATGTCCGGTTTTGGAGCGGGAAACCATATGGTTGAACCTGAATCAGCTTGCCACTCTCTTGCTGGGGAAGATAACATCCATGAGGAAACTGCCTCCATGGTGATAATAGAGGCATTGTGGGAAAGATTGAGGCAGACACATGCTCTGAGGGCTGTAAGGTAATTCTCTCGTACAGTAGTAATGGAAGCTATGCGTCAGCCGGCTATCTCTTTAATCCCGGCATCAGCGCCTTTAACACATGCCCGCCGCCCCCAGGGGCTCCCCGCAAACCTCCTGAGCTCCTTTCAGTTTTATTCAAATCAAATGCGAAGTCCCGCAACAGCGGGGCTACAAAAAGGAAAAGCGGTTAAAGATAAAATCCTCAACCGCCTTGATATTACTTGCTTTCAGAAGTTATTTACTTATTTAGCAGCGTCCGCTTCCACGCTTCCAATTTCTTTTTTAAAACTGATCGCCGAAGGCGTACCACAACTTTAGGCACTCCAAACTTTAGGCACTTCAGTTACACTTTCTATCGCATCGACAACTATCTGAGGCCGGATAGGTTTTGACACATATTGATCCATGCCAGCCTCCAAACACTGTTCCCGATCCCCCTTCATGGCGTGCGCGGTCATGGCGATAATCGGGATGTGACTGCCTGTTTCCTTCTCTTTTTCACGGATCACGGCCGTTGCCTCAAAGCCATCCATTTCAGGCATCTGCACATCCATCAGAATGGCATCAAAGGGTTCTCTTTCAAATGCAGCCACCGCCTCTTTTCCATTTCCTGCCACGACCACGTGGTACCCCCTCTTGGTGAGGACTTTGACGGCCAATCGCTGATTGACCACATTGTCCTCCGCAAGGAGGATCCGAAGGAGGGTCCTGCTTTCCCGGACGGAATGCTTTGTAACGAGATCGTTTTCCCTCGGCTCGGCCCCGTGTATATCAAGAATCGTCAGGATTGCGTCGAACAGTTCAGACTGCTTGATCGGCTTGGTCAGGTAGGCCGCAATGCCTAATTTACGGCACTTTTCGGCATCACCTCGCATCCCCACCGAAGAGGTCATCATGATCATAGGGGCAGTCCAGTCGGGATTCCTTTTTATTGCCGAAGCAATTTCAAATCCCCCTTTTTCAGAAGCTTGTGCATCCAACAGCACTAAGGAAAACGGCCTCCCGGAACGTCCTGCATCTTCCATCACTCGGAGCACATCTTCACCCTCAGAGATCGTAGGCGCCATGTCCCAGCCGATCAAAACCTCCTCGAGTATCTGCCTGTTGGTCGCATTGTCATCGATCACCAGGACAGGCAAACCCTTTAGATCGGGCACTTGTAGCTTCCTGTGCGACTGGGGCATTTTTTGCAGGCCGAATTTTGCGGTAAACTGAAACGTTGACCCCTCTCCCGGCTCGCTCTCCACCCAGATCTTCCCGCCCATCATAGAGGCCAATTTGGAGGATATGCTCAGACCCAGGCCGGTGCCCCCATACTGACGTGTGGTGCTATCATCGGCCTGAGAAAAGGCCTTAAAGATTTTTTCCTGCTTGTCACGCGGGATCCCGATGCCGGTATCCTTGACCGAAAAACGCAGAATGGCGTCATCCTCGCTTTCATTCTCGAGATTTACCTCAACCACCACCTCGCCCTTTTCCGTGAATTTGAGCGAGTTCCCCGCCAGGTTTACGATGACCTGACGCAGTCGCCCGGGGTCGCCCATAAGGGCAACAGGGACATCCCTGTGGATCCGGCAGGCTAACTCCAGACCCTTTTTATGCGCCAGATATGCCAGGCTTTTTACAGTGTCTTCCACCGCGTTGTTGAGATTGAAGTCGATCTGCTCAAGCTCGAGCATGTCGCCCTCTATCTTTGAAAAGTCTAAGATATCGTTTAGCAGGGACAGCAGTGAATCGGCAGAACTCTTTACCATCCCCAAATACTCCTTTTGTTCATCAGTGACCTTTGTATCAAGACAGAGATCTGTCATGCCGATTATCCCGTTCATGGGGGTCCTGATATCGTGGCTCATATTGGCAAGAAAGAGGCTCTTGGCCTGATTGGCCTTTTCGGCCGCCTCCTTGGCCAAGGCTAATTCTTCCTGGGTGGCTTTCAACTCACGGATCGCGTTTTCCAATTCCTGATTCTTCTGGACCGCATTTTCAAAGGACGAAAAGAGAAGATCTACCATCTGCATCCGGTCTGAGGTAATTGTATATTGCTCGCCCCTGAAGAATATCTTAAACCCCCAACCCCCGGATGCGGTCCTGCGGAGTTCCCGATTAATAAGTACACTCTTCACTCTGGAGATCAGAAAATCTTCCTGATAGGGCTTTGTGATAAAATTGTCAGCCCCGCACTGCAGCCCCCTGATCACGTCCACCGGATCGGAGAGTGATGTCAAAAGGATAACCGGAATACCCTTAAGAGACTCCTTCTCCTTGATCCTCCTGCACATCTCGTAGCCATCCATTTCAGGCATAACAATATCGCTGATAACAAGCGCCGGTGCATGTTCTTTTAGATAATCGAGCGCTGCCTGGCCGTTGTCGGCCACTGCAACACTGTAATCGTGCTGCTCAAGGATAATTTGCAGCTTCAATGCCTGTGTCAGGCTATCTTCAACAATCAGAATTTCAATATCTTTGTCCATAACTATCCCCATCCGCAGATTACCGCAGATTATTCAAACATCTCGTCCATCCATCCAATCATCCCTAAATTTCACAATTCGGCCTTGATCATTGTCTGGGCCACCCGCAACCCGCAACCCGGAACCATCAATCCTTAACAAACTCCGGATACAATTTCTTGGCGCATTCAGGACAGATGCCGTGACTGAACTGTACATCTGAATGCTTTCCGATATATTCCTCCACCTGGCTCCACGCTCCCTTGTCGTCGCGTATTTTTTTGCAGTTGGCGCATATGGGGAGTATCCCATGAAGGGTATTGATGGTATCGAGGGCCTCTTTCAGCTCTTTGTTCATTTTCTCCAATTCACGTTTTTGCTGGAGACTGTTCTGGTAGGTGGAAAAGAGAAGGTCAAGTATTTGCATGCGGTCTGAATTGACAAAATGCTTTTTCCCGGCAAAAAAAACTTCCATACCTATTTCGGTGCGCGAACTTGTTCTCATGGCCCGGTTTACGAGAATATACTCGATCTGGGAGAGGAGCAGTTTTGGATCATAGGGCTTTGTAACGAAGTTATCTGCCCCGGCATCAAGACCCTTGATAATATCCTCCGGCTCGGTCAACTGGGTAAGGAGGAGAACCGGAATGCTTTTGAGATCATCATCCTCCTTTATCTTCCGGCACAGTTCATAACCGTCCATCTCCGGCATAAGGATATCGCTGATAACAAGGTCCGGGAAATGGTCCTCGAGATGGGAGAAGGCTTCTGCTCCATTTGCTGCAACCGATACCTTATAACCGCTTTTCTCTAAAAGGCTTTGAAGTTGAAGCGCCTGAGTTGAACTGTCTTCAACAATCAGTATGTCCGCGCTTTTCTCCAGTTTGTCGCTTTTGAATGCCATAGTCTGTTTTCTCCCATTTTTCTTTTTCCTCTCACAGAGGACACAGAGATCACAGGGGTTTTTGATTTTCTCTGTGTGCTCCGTGAGCTCTGTGAGAGATTTAACAATTCATCAAATTCCATTCTTCGTGCCCTTCGTGTTCTTCGTGGTTCAAGTCCTTATTCCCCGATCGAATTCAAGAATCCCGTGATTCCTTCCGGTGAAAGGATATGGGCTGCGCCGTTCAGTTTTACTGCCTCTGCCGGCATGCCGTAAACCACGCAGCTTTCCCTGTCCTGGGCAATCGTGACCGCCCCTCTCTCTTTCATCTGCGCAAGTTCCATTGCCCCATCCTTTCCCATCCCGGTAAGGATCAAGCCAACCGACCTTCCTCCATATGCATCAGCAATAGATCGGAAGAGATATGATACAGAAGGTCGAACCCCGTTTTCAACCGGACCGTCTTTCAGGACAATCCTTCCGTCCCTCGCCACCCCCATGTGACGGCCGTCCGGGGCAAAATAGACGACCCTGTTCTTGATATGCTCTCCATCTGAGGCGATCGTAACCGAAAGACCGCTCTCTCTATTCAACCATTTCACCATGCCCTCAAGGAACCCTGCGGCGATATGCTGAACAATCAATATGGGCACAGAAAATCCTTGTCCTAACCCTGAAAGGATATCCTTGATAACAGGCGGTCCGCCTGTTGAAGCCCCGATGGCCACCACCTCAACCCTTTGCAGCGCAACTGCCGGTCCTGCCGCCGGCAACACCGCGGGAACGCCTTCCGGTTTCTTCTGTCGTGGAAAACGTTTCACCACCCTGACTTCAGACATGGTCTTAATGGTCTGAAGGAGTTTTGCCACTAATGCTTTCGATTTTGGATGACCCGGGCCGGGAGGCTTTTCAAGGGCCACAAGCGCACCTGCATCTATTGCCCTGAAAGCCCTTTTGACATCATCAGGATGCCAGCTTGAAGTCACAATAACAATAGGAACAGGGCATTCTTCCATAATCTGTTGTGTGGCCTCATAACCGTTCATCCTCGGCATGTGGACGTCCATGGTAACAATGTCGGGCCGTTTAAGCTTGACGAGTTCAACAGCTTCTTCACCGTCCTTGGCCACCCCTACCACCTCGAGAACCGGATCAGAGTTTATGACGTACTCGAGATATTGTCGAAGCGTGAATGAATCATCAACAATTACTACCCTCTTGATTGTTGATTGCTTTTTCATATGTGCTATCCTTTGGGATTGATTAGATCATTCTCTTAATCACTTCCAGCAAATTACTCTGATCAAAACTGCTCTTCACAATATAGGCGTTGGCTCCCGCATCGATCCCCTTCTCCCTGTCCTCCTGAGTCTCAAGCCCGGTCACGAGGATCACCGGGATCTCGGCATATTTTTTGTCGGAGCGGATTTTTTTTGTAAGTCCAAAGCCGTCTAACCTGGGCATTTCAATGTCAGAGACCACAAGATCGAATTCCCCTGTCTTTAGTGTGGTATATGCCTCTGAGCCGTCCACTGCGGTCTTGACTGAATATCCTGCTCCTTCTAAGATGCTCTTGAGCAGCATCCTCGAGGTGATGGAATCCTCTACAACCAAAATAGACTTTTTCTCTCCATTACCCTCCGCTGCTTTAAGGCCGTGGGCCTGGACAGCGGCATCCAAGGGTGATGTCAAAAGATCATTTACATTCAGGATGGGGACCACCCTTCCTGATCCTAAGATGGTTGCCCCTGAGATATTGGGGACAGATTTGAGCTGTTTCCCCAAACCTTTTACAAGCACCTCCTGTTCACCCAACACCTCATCTACCCTGAACCCGATCCGTCTCTCTCCAGCCCCCAAGACAGCCACGGTCAAGAACTCCCCGTCTGATTTGTCCTTCTTTTGCTTAAGCCCAAAGACCCGGGCAAGATCAACGAGGGAGAGAGCCTTTCCATTCAGGGGGATGGCGGCCCTGTTCTCAACAGTCTTGATTTCATCCCTGTGGACCCTCAAAGTGCGGTCCATATTGGAACTGGGCACAATAAATGACCTGTCAGCCACCCGAACCAGGATGCCCCTGAACGTGGCAATAGTCACGGGAAGCTCCATCCTGAAAGATGTGCCCCTGCCGACCGTGCTATCTAAGCTCAGACGACCTCCGAGATTCTCCACCTTTTCCTGAACAATAGCAAGCCCGAGGCCCCTCCCAGATATCTCCGTGATTATCGGGCTTGTGGAAACCCCTGACTCTAATATAAGCGATGAGGCATCCCGGTCGGATAGCTGTTCCATATCCTGTTCAGTGATTACGCCTAAGCTTGCGGCCTTCTTTTTCACCTGTGCCAGATCAATGCCCGCGCCATCGTCCGAGATAAGGATCTCGACCTTCCCCCCTTCGGTCTGGGAAACAGTCAGATGGATGGTCCCGTTCCGCGGCTTTCCCTGTTTCTCCCTTTTCCCCGGGGCTTCAAGGCCGTGATCAATTGAGTTGCGGAGAAGGTGGGTGATGGGGTCCCGCATCTCTTCAAGGATTCTCCTGTCTATCTCCACCTCACCGCCTTCAACTATTAGGTCAACCTCCTTCTCCTGGTCCCGTGAGATTTCACGAATCATCCTTGGAAAGATGTCGAGGAGGGTGGAAAAAGGGAGCATGGCAATCCTCTTCATATCATCGAGAAGGTCGTCCACCATCAGCCCAAGGGTGCGACCCTCCTGCTCTGATTCCTTTGTGAGGCCCCATATCTCTTTCCCCAAAGACCGGATGAAATCGTGGTTCCAGCCAAGGAACCGGCTGAGGGTGTCCCACCCGTCCCCCCCCTGAGCCATCTTGTCAAGCGCCCTCACTTCAGGTTCAATCTCACCCCACCTCTTGTTCCAGCTCTCAATCGAACGGACGATCTCCTTTAGATCGACCAAATGTTGTCCCGAAGCCAACTTCAGCGAAACCAATTCCTCGGCCTTGAGAAAAAGCAAGTCCAATTTGGCGGTTGATATCCTCACACTCTCCGAGACGAGCGGCTTATGCGGGGATTCTCGAACATCCTGGGGCGGTCGGAGTTTCGGGGCCGGCTTTTCTTTTGCCGGTTTTTCTTTTGCTCCTTCCTCTTTCGCCGATTTTTTCTCTATCTTCTTTGGAGGGAGTTTCTCTTTTCCTTTCGGTTCCGGTTCCTTTCTGATCCGCCTTTGAAAAACTTTCATCTCCTTGCCTGCCTTAACCTCTTGGAGCTGGCTCACAAGGGTTGCAAGCTCTCCAATCTGATCAGGGCCCTCCCCTTCCGAGGCCGCTAAGGAATCCTCAACCGCTCTCACACAGTGCTGAAGCAGGTCAAAAAGTTCCCCAGAGAGCGAAACCTCATCCCGTTTCATGGCCGCAAACACGCCTTCTACAGCCTGGCAGATGGTTTCTATCTCCGTCAGGTTGACCGAACGGGCCGCACCCTTCAGGCTGTGGGCCTCCCTGAACGCCACTTCCAAGGCCTGTGCCCTCTCCTCCCCACCGGCCCCCTTTTCAAGATCTAGCAGGCTGGAAGACAGACTCGCAAGCCGCTCATCAGCCTCACCGCTGAATGCCGCCCTTAGTTTTTTGAGTAGCTCCTCTTCGTTCATATTGTATCTCAACTTTATAGGACGCAGATTTACGCAGATAAGCGCAGATAATTAAAAACAAAAAATCAAAAATAATTATTTCCTGAAATTATCAAATGCCTTTCGTTTGACCTCAGGTTCAGGACCAAAATTAAGCAAGAGTCCAACCTCAACGTCGGTTGCTTTCAGGTAATTCAGTAACTGTGCTTCATTCTCTTTTGCAAGACGTTTTATCGCCTTGATTTCAACAATGACTTTGTTGTCAACCAGTATGTCAGCGTAGTACTCTCCTATACACTCTTCTTCATAGAGTACCCTTATCGGAGACTGAGCAATGACAGGAATCCCGTCCTTTCGAAATCTCATTATCATTGCATTCTCATAAACCTTTTCCAGGAAACCATAACCGAGTGTATTGTAAACCCTGTAGAATATTTTGATTACCTTTTCAGTTAGTTCTTTATGTTTAAAATCCTGATAATCTGCGTTCATCTGCGTCCCCAAAAAATGCTCACACCTTAAATCGCTCCGCCATTTCCTTCAAACTCCGTCCTAAGTCCTCCAGCCCCTTGATGGCCTCCTCCAACTGTTTGGCCCCATCCACATTCTGCATGCTGGCATCCTTAATACTCTCCATGGCCTGTGCCAACTGGTCCATGCCTACCAACTGCTGCTCGCTTGAAGCGGAGATCTGGGTGACGGCCTGGGACGATTCCGCAATACTCTCTGCCAGGGTCCCGATGGTTTCGCCCGATCGGGCGGCCAGACCAACTCCCTTTTCAACTGCTTTTGTCCCCCGCTCCGTGGCCATTACCGCGTTGCTCGTCGCCTTCTGGATGTCGTTAAGGATGGTCCTTACCTGGTTCGTGGCCTCCTTTGACTGGTCTGCCAAAGATTTCACCTCCTGCGCCACAACGGCAAAACCCTTGCCATATTCGCCTGCCTTGGCCGCCTCAATGGAGGCATTGACCGAAAGGAGGTTTGATTGATCCGCTATGTCGTTTACGCTATTAATTATTTCTCCTATGCTCTGCATATGCTCGCTCAGTTTCATAATACTGTCCGCTATGTACGCCATCTCCTCTTTAATGATGCCCATCCCTTCACCAGTCTCTCTGCTGGCGTCCTTCCCCGATTCAGAGACTTCATAAGTCTGTTCAGCCTTTTCCGCAACCAGACCAGCCTTTTCATTAGAAAGCACGGCAGTCTGTTTTACCTCCTCCACGGTGGCTGTGACCTCGCTCACCGAGCTGGAGGTTTCTGAGGAAGTTGAGGCAAGCTGGCTGGTAGTTGCAGAAATCTCACTGATGGAAGAGGCGACGGTATTGGCGCCTTCCGCCATCTCTCGAAACATCCCGCTTAAGTTGACAACCATCTTGTTCAACGACTTTACAAGTATACCTATTTCATCGTTACGGTCAATATCGAGTGTACTGGTCAGATCACCCGATGCTACCTTCTCGGCAAAAGCAACGCCCATCTTTATTGGTCCGGTAAGCCCTCGAATCAGAAGAACGGCAAAAAGGGACGCGATCACAATGGCGGCCAATGTCAATATAAGCATCATGGTCTTGGAGAAATCCATGGTCGAATTCATGGCTGCTTTTGCATCTGCACGCAGTTCTCCTGCGCCGTTAATGATTTTCCTGGCCGATTCAACCATCCGCTTCTTCGTTTTTTCCTGTCGATGTATCAGGCCAACGAGTTCTTCAAAGGCCTTCTTATATTCAGCAAGCATTCCGGAGAGACCTTTATCTTCTTCTAATCTTCCCTCTGTATTTTTGATCTGACTCGCCATTTTAGAGATAACTGCGAGCACTTTATCTACATATTCCTGCCCTCCACGCAACAGATAGTTCTTCTCCTGGCGGCGTATTTCATATACATATTTTATGAGCCGGTTTTGGTCATCAGCAATCCTCACATTTCTTCGCAATTCATCGGAATTAATTGAAATATCTACAACTTTCCTTGCCTCCGCCCGAAATTCCTCGCATGCCTTAATAATTCGCCTGGCAACATCAATCATCATCAACTTCTTTTTTTCCTGCTCATGGGTCAGGGCAACAAGTCCTTCAAAATCTTTTTTGTACTCAGCGAGCATCATTGGGATTCCCTTATTTTCTTCTAACCCCCAACCTGCATCCTTGATATCAGCCTCTATCTTTGCGATCATTTCAAAGATCTGATCCACATATTCCTGTTTTCCACGCAGCAAGAAATTTTTCTCAATACCCCGCGTTTCAAGCATATCTTTTATGATCCGGTTCTGATCGTCTGCAACCTTGACATCATCAGCAACATGCGTCAAACTACTCCACCCTACCAACCCTAATGCAGCAGAAAAAAAGATTAAGACTGTGAAACTCAATCCCTGCTTTATCCCCAAGTTCATATTCTTAAACAATTCCTTATCCCCCCTTCTTGGATTGATGATTGTCGATTGATTTTTTCACTGTGTTCTCTTTCCTCAGTTCTTTCTTTATGTTTAAAATCCTGATAATCTGCGTTTATCTGCGTCCTGAAGTCGGTTACTGCACAACTATTTTCTCATCGGAAAGTATCTTTTCCCCATCCAAAATTACAACCCGGTCCCCTGTCACCCCCTTGAGATACTCTTCCCGGATGTCGGTGAGCGTAGGAAGCGACGTCTGAATGGTACTTGCAGGGATTGAACTCGTCCCAAGGATCTCATCCGCCAAAATCCCGAATTCCATTTCTTCTGATTCAAGAATAATCACCTGATTCAGATTGGTAAGCCCCTTTTCAGGAAGTTCGAAGAATTTTTTGATGTCGATGATCGAGAGGATCTGCCCCCTCACATTGATTATCCCCAATACAAAATCAGGAGCGCCGGGCAGCGGTGTCAGCTCCTTCAGGGGATAGACCTCGCGAATGTGCGTCAGCTCAAGGGCATACCTTTCATGTGCCAGCATAAACTCCACCACTTCGAGATAACTCTCGTCCTCTGCTACTCTTACTCCTTCCTTTGCAAGCGCCCGTGCCCTCTCCTTCAACACCTTGGCCTTTTCTTTGCTGTTATTCAAGGTATGTCCTCTCTAAATTATAGGACGCAGATAAAAGCGGATTTCCAGGATCAATATCCAAATCTGCGGCCATCTGCGGTGATCTGCGTCCCATATGGCAACCATGCGTATTTAGACAGCGTGAATTCTTTCAAGAATCCATTTTCGTAATAAATCTGAATATGAAATGCCCCTGATAGCAGCGAGTTTCCTGACAGCTTCAACTTCATCTCGTTGCAAGTGAATTTTTGTCACGGTATCATGTTCAAAGACAGTATCGCTGACCTCTTCCAAGTGATCCTCAAAATCGGTTAGATCATGTGAATCCCAAAAACGAGCCATTTCTTGAATAGAATCAGTTTGAGGAATTTCCTCATTTTTCATCGATTTCTCCATTGGTTATACCTCCGCTTTTCCTTATCAGTCATTGGACGGGCAGTTACTGGATATCCCCTGGAATCAGGAAATTGAATTACAACACAAAACAAATACCGCCCTGCTTCTGTTTGACCAAGGACGTAATATACGGGATTTGTTCCTTTGGACTTTGCACGTTGAACAAAAGACTTGCCGAAGCAAGTTTCCTCAACTTCTTCAGGGGTTATCCCGTGGCGTATAATGTGATCAACCCTATCTTTCGGCCAGATAATTTCATGTATCTTCATTTTCAGACCGTATTGGACACAGATAAAAGCGGATTTTCAAGATTAACATCTAATTCTGCGGCTATCTGCGGTGATCTGCGTCCCATCAATATTCACTATTCAATTCCAAGGTTTTCCGGAGCCTCTCGGCTGTGAGTCCATCGGAATGTGGCACAATCTCCTCCGGTTCCATAGATGATAACAGATCGAGGGCGTTAGCAAAATACTTTTTAGATTCACCCTGCTTATCCTGCTCCCTTGTAAGATATCCTAATAAATAGTAGGCCATTACGAGGCCGGGATCAAGGTAAATAGCGTGTCTCAGCGACTTTATCGGTTCTTCCACAAATCCCTGTTCCTGATATATGGTGGCTAAGAGATAATAGTAGTCAGGTTGGAGTTTTTCTGCTTGAATCGCCTGTTTGCACCATCTTTCAGCCTCATCTAACTTTCCCATATTTGCATAGGCCTTTGCCAGGAGGGCTATCTGTTCCGGCAAAAGAAGGGTATTATTAGCCATCTTACCATCGGCAAGGAGCCTGTTTAATTTTTCAGCCACTTCTTCATAACGACCTTTTTCATAGAGGCTGAGGGCCTCCTGGTAAAGGTCCCTTTTCGGCTCCTTACGTTTTTTATTCTTCGGAAGAGTCCGAAGAGAGGGAGTGGGCTTGGGACCGGGAGTCTTTCTCTGGTACACGGGTACAACCGGCCGGGCAGGGACGGGGGAAGTAGTTCTACGAGGAAGAACAACTTTAGCAGCTTTCTTATCCGCTCTTCTCGGAGAGCCTTTTCTGTGAAGAATAACACCGGGAAACCGAACAGGATTGAGGCCCGGCGCCTGCACAAAGAATGTTTCGCTCGGGCTTACAATAAACCACCCCCCCTTGCTGAGGGGCCTGGTCAAACGCTGGATCGCCTTATCGCGCATATCGGCAGAAAGGTACATGAGCACATTACGGCAGAAGATGACATCCACCTTCTCCTGTTTATCAAAATCGGGGGGATATCCCTTCCCCACCAGGTTATGCCTGGAAAAACTTACCATCTTCCTGATAGCCGGGGAAATCTCAAAGCTGTTCTTACCCCTTTTCTTGAAATACCTCCTTAAGATCTCATCAGGCGTGTCACGAAAAGACCAGCGGGTATAAACCCCTTTCCTCGCCTTTTGAAGAAATTGCGCGTTTATATCCGTGGCAATAATTTTTACGCTCCATCCCCTGAATGCCGGCATCTGGTCGATCAGGATTCCTATGGAGTATGGCTCCTCGCCAGTACAGCAGCCCGCGCTCCACAATGTGATCGCTTTTTTTCTTCCTTCATGCGACCCGAGCCAGGCTGGCAGAATCCGCTCCTTCAGGGCTTGAAAAATGAATTTATCCCTGAAAAAAAAGGTCTCGCCAATGGTCAGGTGACCGACTAACGTGTCCTTTTGCTCCTGTGTCAGCCGGGACGACAACAACCACTCTATGCAGGCAGTTGTATCATCAAAACCCAAATCCGGAGCAGCAGCATTTATATTCCGCTTGAGATCACGCCATTTCTCGGGCGGAAAATGGAGACCTGTCTGCGAATTGACTAATTTACTCAATCGGGAGATAAGATTATCGGAGATTGTGTTGGTCATTGGATACTGGGTATTGGGTATTAGTTATTGGTCATTGGTTATCAGTTATTGGTTATTTGTTATTGGCGGTTATTCCTTGTCATTCAGTAGTCGTTCGGTAGTCATTCCTTGTCATTCGATTGTCATTCGCTTGTTTTGTCAATCATCAATCATCAATCCAAAGGATCGTCAATATTTAATTCCCGAATCTCATTAATGGAAAAGAGTTTATTGATGTCGTAAATAAGAACAGTGTCGTCATTCAGTTTCCCAACCCCTTCCACGTAGCCCTCCATATCGGGCAAGATCTTCCGGGCTTCATGTGTCTCCTCTTGAGCAAATTCAGCGACACCCTCAATCGTGTCCGCAATAATGGCGATTGTCCTGGAGGATGTCCTCGAGACAATGATTCTATCTCTGATCTCCATGTCACGTGGGGGCAAGTGGAAACGCCTGCGTATATCCAAAACAGGAACGATTTTTCCACGGATATTGATTAACCCCACTAAGATCTCAGGGGCTTCCGGAACCGAGGTCAGTTCAACCGCGCGAACCACCCTTTCGATGGCCTCAAGCCCCAAGGCATAGTGCTGGCCTTCAAGGGTAAAGACAAGATAATGTGATGATCCCATAGATTTCCAATCCCCCTGGAATAATCCTAACCCGGACAAGCCGGAACCAAAAAAAGGTCTCTCGCCCCAGTACGATTCTCCGAACCTACTGGGTAAACAAAGTCGCCCTCTTTCATCAATGCCCGATGCTCTTGCTTACGAACCTTATCCACTGCATCTACCACGAGTCGCATGATATGATACCGATCAAAGGTAATCTTTTTTTCTGCTTCAGGAATATAGGCCCTGGTGGCTGCGATGTAAGGGTCCTACATATCCATCGCAACGGCTTTCACCTTTTCCCGTTCCTCAAGGCTGAACTGCTTATATAGTCCTTAAGATAATGTTTTTGGGGTTTAGAATATTCGATCCCCGAAGAGATTTTTCCCGTGCGATATCAGGAAACTTGAAATTTGAAACTGGAAACTTGGTAGCCACCTGAATAGTCATATATAGACCAAGTTTCAAATTTCCAGTTTCAAGTATCGGATTCCGACTGCCCCTGTAATTCTTTTTAAAGGAGAATTACACCAACCCCAAAATGTTTTTCTTTAAGCCTATAGTATTCCTCAAGACTGTTTTGATTTCGCTTGTCTCCTACATAGTCAACCGTAGCAGCGTCTATGTTATAGACCAGCGTTTCATAACGATGGCCCTTTGCGAAGGACTTCTCGTCAACCCCGAT
>JAYEIR010000102.1:0-48124 GCA_034660135.1 Thermodesulfobacteriota bacterium | reverse complement strand
TGGCGGGATTCAGACCTGCCTGTGCCGGAGTTACTGCAGACAGGTTTTCGGTGAATATTGAACCTCCGAATCCTGAACCTTTCAACTTTGAACCTGTGAACGCTTATCTCCTTGTGTAGTGGTCCAGATCACCTTCTATCCGCCCTTGACCGGAATTTCAACAAAATATTGTTGAATCATGGCTGCAAGCTTACAAAATGATAGTTTTTTAGGGACATCCTTAAATAATCCAATAACTTAATCCTCGAGTAGATAACCACTTTCTTTCGCTATTTCCTCTCCCCTTTTTACTGCGTAACTCACTGCCGAGAGTGTTATCCCAAGTCTTTTGGCTAAATCCGCCATGGAGATTCCAAGCTCAATCGCACACCAATAGCAGACCAAATCCCTGGCCTGGACCCTATCCTTTTGCCTGCCTTTTCCGGTTATGTAATCCTTTTCCAACCAAAATAACAAAGATACTCTATCAACGACCTTTTCAAAATTAAACCCCCGGCTCTTGAGTTTATATTTCCGCGTGAAGTCCTCTTCCGATTCAGAGAGCACATCCTGGACAAAATTGCTCTCTCCTAATATTCGTTGATCACTCTTGATACGATCTTGACCACTCAAACGTATCTTTTTTAATTCATCCCAACCACCCAGACTCCTGATCAAACCACCCCCCACCAACTCAGGTCGCCTTCCGAGGGGAATACCTTTCTCAACATAGGACCGATACTTCTTTCGAGCGTGTCCAAGCCTCTTTCCAAAATACCCTAAGACATATTCAACATCCTGCCATTCTATTTTTTCCTTTCCCATCAAGGCACTATGCCCGCAATAGGGGTAGCTATCCAGCGCTTTCAAATCAACCACAATTTTTGCCCTTAGAGGATTCAAATGAATATACCGAACCAGTTCCTGCAAATATGCGTCTTCCTGGCATATGATGGATTTATATCTGTTTTGGAAAAGCTGACCATGCCGCTTGTGCCTTCTGTTATAAGATATCGCATAGCCTGTTAACAACCTTCTCATCAAGGTGGAAATGCCTGAAGGACCACTTTTGAAAAGAAAGTGGGCGTGATTTCGTATGAATACCCATGCATAGCATTGGGTCTTGGTTTCCGGCAGGAGAATAGAAAGCCGCTCAATAAAGTTTTTGCGATCTTTATCATCATTGAATATCCTGCGGCGCTCTATCCCCCTTATCATGATATGATGCAAGAGGCCGGGAGTATCAAGTCGGGCTATCCTGGGCATGACTACAAATTATTCTTACGATTGTTTGCTGTCAAGTTATTTGATTGTTTAAGGACGTCCCCCTTTCTTCCACCTTGACATGTACATGCAATTGATGCATAATATCTAACATGAAATACGAGTGGAATCCCGATAAGAATGAGTGGCTTAAAAGAGAACGAAATATCTCTTTTGAGAAAATCATATTTCATTTGTCCCAAGAGGATATTTGGAAGACAAGCGAACACCCCGATAAAACGAATTATCCAGGACAACAATTGTATTTTGTTGTCGTCGATGATTACATATATATCATTCCATATATTGTTGAGAAGATATATATTTTCTTAAAAACGGTTATTCCAAGCCGAAAAGCAACAAAAGATTTCAAAAAGGGAAATTTGACATGAAATGAAATACGACAATGAAGAGAAATCTATATTGGATGCATACGAAAACGGGCAACTGAAGCTCAAAACCCCATCGAAAAAAGAGATTGAATCGATCAGGGCTGCGGCAAATAGCACTTTCAAAAAAGATAAACGAATTACAATTCGCCTATACGATCACGATTTTAGGGGAATCCAGAAAAAAGCATTCGAAATGGGGATTCCCTACCAAACTCTTATATCCGGAATTATCCATCGGTACATCGAAGGCGATTTAACTGCAAAAATGGGATAACCAAGCGCTGGAACCGGAATTTCACACCCATGTCTCCCGACAACATGAAAAGGATGGAAGAGCTCTTTGCACCGCACGCACGAAAACTCGCCTTTTATCGGGAAAAATTCTGTTTGTCTGAACGAAAACTCTGTTCAGACACAATGCTGGAATTTTGATGAATGCAATACAAAAAGCCAGGGCTCTTTTTCCCATGCGTCCTGTGGTGGACAGGTTCCGGAGGAAAACAGATGGAGAAAAGCAGACGAACGTTCCAAGCGGTCTTGTGGATTATCGGGATTCTTGGTATCCTTGTCCTGGGCTGTTCAGAAGAGAAACCAGATAGCAGGGCCAAAACAGATCCCCTCCAGGGGTTCACCTTTTTTGACCTGGGTGCCAATTCAAAATACTCCCGATCGGTGAGGAACAGCCTGGGCGAGAAACTGGGCTCGGACGCCATCTCCCAGAAAAACACCATTGATCTTTCCATACACGATAATGGATTCCTCGAAAAATGGTTCTCCGGACTTGCAGACCTGAACCGGCAGCTCAACTGGCCCGCCGGGCAACGTGTTGAACACAACGCCACCAAACTCATGTACCGCTACGCCCGCATCAAGAATACCCCGTTCATTTATGTGGAGCTTTTTTTCTCAGACGATACTCTGAAACCGCTGCTGTTCAGGATTGTAGCCGGACCTGATGGCAACGCCATTCTGGAGACAATACGCAAAAAATACGGCCCTCCAAAGGAATTTCAGTGGGAGCAGAAAGAAGGCAGGACAGAATACTGGGAAGATGGTGACAATATTTTCATCGTTTCTTCCTACAAAAACAGGCGGGATACCCCGGAATATCTCTTCTGCATTTACCATGCGGACAATCTTAAAGAAATGCTGATCGCGGAAGAAGCACTAAGAGAGGCAGAGGATGCAAAGATTCAAAGGGCCGGGGAATCTGCCTTTTAATCTGCTGAACTCCCGTTCAAATACTCTTGACTCGCTCTTTAATGGATGACCCATCTCTCCAAGGAGAAAGCTCTAATATGAATTATCTGAGAACTAAAATCAAACCGGCTCTTGCCTTGGTGCTGTTGGCGGGGGTGGTGGCCCTTTTTGGCATACCGCAAAAAGTCATGGCCCTGGAAACCATCGACGACAAAATCACAAAAAGGGTAGTTCAGCCCTTTAAGGGCGACCTGGACAGGATGATCAAGTACCATGCCATCAGGGTGCTGGTCACATACAACAAGACCAACTTTTTCCTGGAGGGAGCTGCCAAGCGCGGTTTTGTTTACGAGACCTTTCAGCAGTTTGAGAAATTCATAAACAAGGAGCTCAAGAAAGGGGGCATAACCAAAAAGGATATGGGGATACACATTGTTTACGTGCCGGTGTCTCAGGATCAGGTGCTGCCTTACCTGATCAAGGGCCTGGGTGACATCGCCGCGGCCAGCCTGACCATCACGCCACAACGCTTAAAAGAAGTGGACTTCGCCACGCCTTACTACACCAATGCTCAGGAGCTGGTGGTGACCAGCCGCAGCGCGCCACCCATCAACAGTTTGGAGGACCTGTCCGGCAAGAAGGTGTATGTCCGCAGATCATCCAGCTACTTCGAGAGCCTGACCACGCTCAATAAAAAGTTCGCCAAGGCCGGCAAGGCCCCGGTGATAATCGAGCCGGCCAACGAGAACCTGGAGACTGAAGACATCCTGGAGATGATCAATGCAGACCTGTTTCAGATCACAGTGGCAGACAACTACCTGGCCAACTTCTGGTCACGGATCTTTAAGAATATCAGGG
Organism: Thermodesulfobacteriota bacterium; assembly: GCA_034660135.1. Lineage (GTDB taxonomy): Bacteria > Desulfobacterota > DSM-4660 > Desulfatiglandales > Desulfatiglandaceae > JAYEIR01. The sequence goes on along the minus strand of JAYEIR010000102.1, from coordinate 44,432 downwards.
TACATCAGGAGGTGACCCTCAGGACCGGCGCCAACATCGCCTGGGCCATCCGAAAGAACAGCCCCCGACTCAAGAAGGTCCTAAACCGGTTTGTAAAACAGATCAAGATCGGCACCCTTTTGGGTAACATAATAGAAAAGCGCTACTACCAGGACACCAAATGGGCGTGCAATGCCCTGAGTACCGAGGACATCAAGCATTTCAACAGGACAATTGATCTGTTCAAAAAATACGCCGGCCAGTACGGCTTCGATTATCTGATGGTCACCGCCCTGGGCTACCAGGAGTCGCGCCTGGACCAGAGCAAGCGCAGCCCACGCGGGGCAGTGGGGGTAATGCAGCTGTTGCCCAGCACCGCGGCCGGCCATCCCATCAACATCCCTAACATCTATAATCTGGACAAAAACATCCATGCCGGTGTCAAGTACCTGCACTTTTTGTACAACAACTACTTCAAAGACGCTCCTATGGACCAGCTCAACAAGATCCTTTTCACCTTTGCCTCTTACAACGCTGGACCGGCCAGGGTAGAGGGGCTACGCCGACAAGCCAAAAACATGGGGTTAAACCCCAACGTGTGGTTCCGCAACGTGGAAGTAGCTGCAGCCAGGGTCATTGGCCGGGAGACGGTACAATACGTGAGCAACATCTTAAAGCACTACATCGCCTACAAACATATCGCGTCCGTCTTGGACAGGCGGGAGCAGTCCAAAAAACAGAAGATGAAGAAATAAAACAGTGAAAGAAGATATCTGAAAGAAGATATCTGTTTGAATTCGATAAAATATCTTTGAGCGCCGCCAGCCTGACACACCCGCTATCTTAAACCAGCAGTAAGCGTTCACGGGTTCATTGGCACAACCTCAACTTTTATGGGACGCTGATGAACGCTGGGTTTATTGGGTTTATTGGGTTTATTGGGTTTGTTGGGTTTGTTCAATCAACAATCCCTTACGCATAAAGGCCCCCTGTCGGGATCCCCGGGAACCCGCCAAACCGGCCCTTGTTGCCATAGACTTATCTGCGTGAATCAGCGAAAATCTGCGTCCTATGAACCCGTGAACGGTTACAACCAGCAAAAAGCATGTCATTAGAATTTTTGGAATATAAAGACCGACCTTTCGTGTTCGATGAAGACTCAGAATACCACAAGGCATAGTCAAGGAAAGGGGCCTATTGAAGAGGCACATCCATCAATTTGCCTTTTCCGATTTCCTGTGCCATGGCGAGAGTTGCTGCATAAGGTCCCCGATATTGGCCTTTCTGCAGTTGGGGCAGAACCGCAAATAATCGTGTGTAAATGTCTGGGCAATCTTATCCATTTGGGGTTCGGGCGCAAACGGTGTACCACATCTTTCACATACTTGAAGTTCTGCGGATCTTATTTGCTGTTTCCCGACTTGAAAAAACCTCTTCAGGCTTATCTCATGTCTTAACTCCGCGGCGTCTTCCGGACATGTTTTTACGCACTCCCCGCAACAGATGCATTGATAATGCGAGTAGTTGAAAATCCTTAACTTTCCTTCATCTCTTGATTCAAGTGTCCCTGTCGGGCAACTTATTTCGCATGACGCACAAGCTACGCATTTTTCGGTGTTCAATCTGGTTCTGCAAAAAAGAAAAACTGCCATAAGTATCATGACCTCACCGGTCAGCATATGAATGAGGGTCATGTTATCACCGAAAAACGGAACAGCATCCAAGGTGCCATGTGTCAAAAAGTAACCTGTCAAGAAAGGCAGGGCAGTCAAGACTATTAACACAAAGTCCATGACGGAAGAATTCCTCCGCACGTCTCCGAAACAAATACGCCGGATTATAAACCAGGCTGCAAGAGCTAATAAAACAAGGGTCATCCCATCTGCCCATGTGTCCGGAATCTCCGTCCAGTACCACTCAAACCTGGATTCCTCCCACAAACTGATGTGCCCTGCCAACCATACAGGTACAACAATCATGCATATGTGAAAGATATAGCGCAGACCTGCGTAAACCGGCTTTTTTGGGGTTGCCATATGAAAAGGCAAAAGAGCACGAGGCAGGGTGGTGAATATGTATTTCCACTTGAAGTCTTTGAGCTTACTACTTTTTATGATTGCCAGAAAAAAGAAGAAAATCCTGCAAGCAACCCCGACAATAAGTATTAGAAACACAATCCATAATAAAGGACCTTCCACAAATGAATAAAAATCCATTTTGCGTTATCCTCCTTATTTTCAGATATCCGATTTTGACTTAAGGAAGGGCTTTGCGTTTTCAACCGCTTGATTGCCCTCCTGTTCTTTGATCTCATGTTCATTATTGCGAACAAAATTTTAGCATATTTTAACGTGTTTTGCTTTCATGTCAAGGAGAAAGTAGTTCTTAACAGTCCGTTGATATTCTTAATCTATCGAATCACTTCAATCAAAAATTGATGTTGACAGGCAGATCCGGAACATCGTAGAATTAAAAAAATTCATCATGGTGAACAATGTCTAAAAAATACCAAGCGCCTTCAGTAAAAAAGGCCTTTCAAATTCTGAAAAACATTTCCGATGCTAACCGGGGGTTAGGGGTCAGCGAACTTTCGAAAGACCTGGGGATAAGCAAGAGCACGGTCCATGGAATAACGTCTGTCTTGGAGGAGTTGGGAGTCGTTATTAGAGACCCTTTGACAAAGCGGTATAAGTTGGGGTTCACTCTTTTTGAGCTTGGCAGATTGGCCTATTCTAATGTTGACCTTAGAGCCTTGGCAAGACCTGCCATGGAGGACCTCATGAAGGCTACGGACTCGTCGGTTTTCCTGGGCGTACTGAGCTCGGACCACGTAACCATATTGGATATCGTTGAGTCCGGCCACAACATCAAAATTACTTCTCCGATAGGGACAAAGATTCCTGTCCTGGCAGGTGCCACAGGAAAGGTCTTTATGGCATGTCTGCCCGAAGAGCAGGCAATGAAGATAATCCTGTCCAAGGGGCTCACCAAATATACAGATAATACTATCTTAAATCCGGGCCGTTATTTTCAGGAAATCCGGGACGTGAGACGGAAGGGGTATGCTACGGACGACGAAGAGTATATCCTTGGTGTCCGGGCTGTAGCCGCGCCTATACAGGGCAACGGTAGTATCCTGTCAGCTATCTGGGTTGTAGGATTCAAGGCAAGCCTTGATGGTGATAAAATGAAGGCCGTCATAGAAGACACTTTGCAGGCGGCGGCAACCATCAGTCGCAGGATCCACGAACGAGCCGTGGTACAGGAGTGAGGTTCCCCTGACAGAGGCGGCGCTGAACCTGTGAACGCTTACTAATATAGATAGCTGTCAGGTAAGATGCAATCAGCGTAGAGTTGGTCTGTATATCGTCAAAAAGGAGGATAATGGAGATTGATAAAAAGTGAAACAGATAAATTGACTGAAATTATCCACGAGAAAGAAAGGCTTCTTATGCGTGAAAAGGAAAAAAGGGACAAGGCAGAGGGTAATCTGCATGATACCCGGAACTTACTAAAGTCGCTATTGAAAGAAATGCCGGTCATTGTTCTTGCCGGGGATCAGGACGGGGATATTGTCTTCTTGAACCGTGCCTTTGAGCAGCTAAGTGGATATACCCGGCACGATATCATAGATCACGTAGGGCTTCTGGACTTGCTCATTCCCGATAACAGCAATAACAAAGCCTCAAGGGAATCCGCAAGGGAATGGAGCTTTGTAAGCAAAGATGGAACCGAGAAGATGGTGGTGTGGTCAGATGTCTCCCGACAATTCCCAATACCAGGATGGGAGTGGTGGAGATTGGGTTTTGATATAACCAAACTGAAGCAAACGGAAAAGGCACTTAAGGAAGCAAATAGAAAGATTGCGCTTTTGTCGGTGACTGATGATCTAACAGGGTCCTTTAACCGCCGGTATTTAGCTCAACGCCTGCCTCAAGAGGTAAAGAGGGCGAGGAGAAATATGCAGCCACTCTCTGTTGTCTTGATGGACATTGATCACTTCAAGGCCGTGAATGATTCCCATGGACATCAAACAGGTGACCAACTATTAACAGAAGTGGCCCACCGCATTAGCAACTCGATTCGAAAGGATGTGGACTGGATTGTACGATACGGCGGAGAAGAATTCCTGATTGTCCTTCCTGAAACAGGCATCAAAGGTTCCTTTGTTCTGGCCGAAAAAATCCGCACCGTAATTTCCGAACAACCATTTGAAATAACAAACAAAAAAATTAATATTTCAGCAAGTTTTGGGGTTTCCTGTTTTGAGGTTGAGGACCACTACACAGACATTTCTCCTGAAGGCCTGATCAAAACAGCAGACACATACCTCTTTCAGGCAAAAAGTGAGGGCAGAAATAAGGTCATAGGAGATTCCTTGCCGCATTCGTAGAGACATAGGGGGCAACTCTGGAATTCCGATTAAAATTGCTGTCAATACAATACTTGATGGTTTCGTAAAAAGTCCAATTTTAAATTTTTCTTGCTTATAACTTTCTGATATCACTATATTTCGATTTCACTTTTTGTGAATTTTGCGCCTTTTTGCGGCTTTATCAATACTTGATGGTCTCGAAAAAAAAGTCTCCAAGGCCATCACTCCCGCGAAAGCAGGAGTCCGGAAGTGGCTGATTTTCTTGCATTCCCGCTTTAGCGGGTATGACGGTAACTGGTGCTTTCCGACTTATTACGAGTTCATTAATTCTTGACTTGATTTTCGCATTTTATGGGCTATAATATCAACATGTGGTCGTTATCCCTTTATATTATGAACCTCAAACCAAATAAGGAGGATAGATTATGAGAAAAAGTTATCTGAAAGTGATCTTTTATGTAGCGATCAGCGTGTTTCTGGTGAGTTGTGCTGGCAAAAAACCTCTTGCAACAAAAGATCTTCGTTCATCTCAGGCTGTTGTTCTCAATGAAGAAATACAGGCCGGAGAATATGAACAGAAAGTGGATGCCTTCATGATCATCCTCGACAAATCCGGATCCATGGGTGAACTCTACAAGGGGAAAACCAAGTTATCCATTGCCAGAGATATAGTAAGCCGTATGAATCAGACAATACCTGATATCAAATTGAATGGTGGACTCAGGATCTTTGGCCGGATGGGCACCTTTTCCAAAGAGGTCACTGAAGATCTCTACGGGCCCGCACCCTATACCAAGGCAGGGCTTGAGGAGGGCCTGAATAAGCTTGATTGGGCTCGTGGGATGAGCCCCCTGGAGGTTGCCATAAAGGCTGCCGGTGAAGACTTCAAACGCAGTCAAGGACAAAGAGCACTCATTGTGATCAGTGATGGTAAAGAGCTAAAAAATAAGCTGGTGCTGAAGGCCGCCCAGGACTTAAAAAGCCGGTATGGTAGTAATCTTTGCATCTATACCGTACTCGTGGGGAAGGACAAGGTCGGCACAAAACTCATGAAACAACTTGCCCAGACAGGCCAGTGCGGGTTTTTGGTGAATGCCAGTCAGATCCAATCCAAAGGGTTTATGACCGACTTTGTGAGAAAAGTGTTCCTGAAAAAGGTTAGGAAAGTTGAAGTCGTTGAAGAAGTGGCAATCGTCGTTGCGAAACCGTCCCCCATGGACAGCGATGGCGACGGCGTTTACGATAACGTGGATCAATGCCCCAATACACCCATGGGTGCCAGAGTAAACGAAATGGGATGTTGGATCATTGAAGGTGCATTTTTTGATTTTGACATGTGGAATATTAAGCCCGAGTTTTTTGCCAGTTTGGATGATGTTGTGGCAGTTTTGAAGGCAAATCCCTCCCTGAAAATCGAGATTGCGGGCAATACAGACAGTATCGGGACCCCGGAATACAATATGGCGCTCTCAGTTAAACGTGCAAATTCTGTCAAGGAATATCTGATGAAAAAGGGTGTCGCGGGAAATAAGCTTTCAACCATAGGCTATGGCCTCACCAGACCCATTGCCGCCAACGCAACGGCAGAAGGCAGGGCCTTGAACCGAAGGGCCGAATTGACGCCTATCCAATAGATATTCAATAGTATAGCATACCAAATCTTCGAAGAAGCGGTAACGTATAAGATATCCATTGTCCCGCAGGGTGAGTAGCAGGGGGCTCCCACATAGGGTCCCCTGCTCATTTTCTGCCCGGATGATGGGGTTGATGGATCGGAGACGCGCAGAAGTGCAGCGACTGTAAGCGTTAACCTAACCCGGACAATCCGGAATTTTGGGTTTTGGATTTTGGGTTTTGGATTTCAAACAAAACACAACATATTACCATTTTGAGTACAATTTTATTTATTGCTACTGTACTAATTCGTGAATCCCTAACCCGGACAAGAGGTAACCAAACAGGTTTCAAAAAATCAAACCTCTTTTCATACCGTCCCAAGGCCTTTGTGGAAGGGACTTTCTGAGAGTCGCAAACAATTTTCTGCACGTTTTGAACTCAAATATATTTTTGGTACTAACAGAAAGGATAAAATCATGAAAACAATTAAATTGGGTGCTCTCGTTAGCGTGCTTGCCGGCTTAGTATTGGCTTTTGCAGTAGTCCCGGCATGGGCTGAGAAGGACATCACCGAGCCGACGGTACTGGTCCTTGAAGCGCAAAAAGCCCTTAAGGACTTTGTATCTGATCCGGACATGACCTGGTTCCGTGATAACGTAAACAAGGCCAAGGCCATTTTAATCATTCCTCGAATGATAAAGGCGGGCTTTATCTTTGGCGGTACTGGGGGGAGTGGCACTCTTCTCGGGCGAGATGAGAAGACAGGCACATGGAGTTATCCGGCCTTCTACAGTATGGGCTCCGTAAGCTTCGGCCTGCAAATCGGCGGTTCGGTGGATCAAGTGATGCTGCTGGTGATGAGCAAGAAGGGGATGGATAAGCTGCTCACTTCCTCTTTCAAGCTGGGAGGTGACATCAGTGTTGCCGCTGGTCCGGTAGGTGTCGGCACCGGTGTCAAGGGTGTGACAGCCGATGTCCTGGCCTTTTCACGGTCTAAAGGAGTCTTCGGAGGACTCACCATTGAAGGCGCGGTCGTTGCCCCCCGTGACAAATGGAACAGCGCTTATTATGGCAAGTCGGTAAGACCGACTGATATTCTTATTCTCCGTAACGTCAGCAACAAGCAGGCAAATGGACTCCGTAAAGAGTTGAAGAAAACTGCAAAATAGCGTTGATTTCCTTCACCTTGTGTAACCGTTCTCGTATGCCGATAGTTATTGAGCTGTTACGCTTATATTATAGTTTTCGCATATGTGGTGCCGATGATCGGTCTGGGCCAGGGGTTCGGAGGTTTAAAGGTTGTCGGCACAGTAATCCCGCTGACGGGATTTTTTTCAATTTTTATATTCCGTAACCCAAAATCTAAAATTCCGGCTTGTCCGGGTTAGGTGTTAGCTATTATCGTTCATCGGGCATAGGTAAGAAATGGCGCACCTGCCATGGTCCGGCTTTCTTGCAGTGCAGACCTCCCTTCCGTGATATATAAGGAGATCGGAAAAACGCCGCCATCTATCTTTCGGAAGGAGTTCTTGTACGTCCTTTTCAATCTTATCCGGATTCTTGTTTTCCGTAAGACCCAATCTGAGACACAGTCTCTTCACATGGGTATCCACCACCACACCTGGCACACCAAAGGCGGCGCCCAGGACGCAGTTACCGGTTTTTCGTCCTACCCCGGGCAGCCTGATGAGTTCCTCCATTGTGGACGGCACCTCTCCGGAATACTCATCTATCAATCCCCGGCAACAACCTTTTATGGATTTTGTCTTGTTCCTGAAAAAACCCGTGGACCGGATGTCTTCTTCCAGCTCACTGATCGGGACAGCCACATAATCCTCTGGCTTTCCGTACTTCTTGAACAGGGTCCTGGTTACCTCATTGACCTGCTTATCAGTACACTGGGCCGACAGGATAGTTGCAATCAGCAGCTGAAAAGGGGATCTGTGTCTTAGCGCGGTCTTATCCATGGTATAGAGGGGATCTAATATCTCAAAAATCTGTTTGGCCCTCTCTTTGTTTTTTGACTTCATTTCGCTTACTCCTATTCCTAACTGCTCCCTGTATCACAGGGAAAATAATGGAAAAAACGGACAAGCTTAAAAGAATTGCGGCCAGGGGTGAAAAAAGATCCCAGACATCACCCTTGCAGATCAGCAAGGCCCTGTGCAGGTTTGATTCCGCTATGGGTCCGAGAATCACCCCAAGGATCAAAGGCCCTGGCGGAAACCCAAATTTCTTCATTATGTAACCAAAAACGCCGAACACGAGCATGATATAGACTCCCATCATGGTGCTCGTCATTGAGTATGAACCCACAACGCAGAACACAACCACCAAGGGCCACAAAAAATGCCTGGAGATTGTAATCACGCGCGAAAAAAGCGGCGCGCAGAGAAGGCGTAACGGCAGCACCAGGATATTGGCTGCGAGCAGACCGAGAAACAACCCACCAATTAGACCGGCCAATTGGGGATCGGTTTCCTGAAACAGAGTGGGCCCGGGCCTCAGTCCCAGGATAATCATCGCACCCAGGAGTACTGCGGTCACGGAATCACCCGGGATGCCGAGTGTAAGCATCGGTATCATTGCGCCGCCCGTGACTGCGTTGTTGGCGCATTCAGCCGCAGCAACGCCTTCTATGGAACCTTTCCCAAACTTCTCCGGCCTTCTCGAAATCTTTTTGGCCTGGTCATAAGAGACAAAACCCGCGATATCACCACCAGCGCCGGGTATGGAACCAATTATTGTTCCAATGACACTGGAAATGCCCAGCGCGGGTAAGACCTGTTTCAACTGCCTTATGTCAGGGAAAATATTTTTTAGCTTTTTGACACCGTGCTCAATAACGGTCCTGCCTTCGATCTGCGAAAGTGCTTCGGTTATGGCAAAGATCCCGATCATTAGAGGGATATATCTGAGGCCGGATTCAGGCAGGGCCTTAATCCCGAAGTTTATTCGATCTATGTCAAAAATAGTACTCCGGCCGGCCGCAGCAAACAGCATGCCCAGGGCACCCATGATGAAGCCCTTGATAACCGATCCTTCGGACACGCTTGAAATAATGCTCAGCCCGAAAACTGCGAGACAAAACATCTCAAAGGGGCCGAACTTGAGGGCAAAGGACGCTATGGGCATGGCCACACACCATAAGACAATGGTGCTGAACACCCCTCCGGTGGTCGATGCAATGGCTGATATGTTAAGGGCAAGCGAGGCCTGTCCTTTAACGGTAAGCGGGTATCCGTCGAAACATGTGGCAGCAGCGGCCGGCGTGCCGGGCGTGCGAATGAGGATTGCACTTATGGCACCGCCGTGCATGGCACCAACATACACGCCCAAAAGCACCATAAGCCCCGCAATCGGGGGTTCTATCCTGTACGTAAATGGCACCAGGAGGGCAATGGACATGGTCGCGGTCAGCCCGGGGAGGGCTCCGGCCACTATTCCGGCAAGAATTCCTGTCAACATGAACGCCAGCACATTGACGGACAAAAGAGTCTGAAACGCGACTCCAAGCTCTGCCATCACCAGCCCCCTGCAAGTGCGCATAAATGGTGGCGCAGGAATTCATCAACAGGCCCCTCAATGAGTGGCACACTAAGGAAGATACCGAAGAGGAAATACACAACAACAGATGCAGCAACAATGAATGCAACACCGGTCATTATGTTCCTGAAAGACCGATCAGGCATGATCAGGACAAACGAGACTGATAGGAAGATAAGTGTTGATACAACGTATCCGATCTCAGGCATCAGGAAGGTATAGATGACGATCATCAAGAAAAACACGGTCATCTGCCCAAAGAACGGCCCAAGCAGGGGACCCTGCCCTGCTTCGGGCGATTTCATAAATCCCTGGATGATCAGCACGATGCTCAAGACAATGATGAGGAAGGCAAGGGCCCGCGGAAACGATGCAGGAGTCAGACCGCCCCCCGTGACCTGATCGGGCAAATGAGTGGACAGTGCGTATATGAGCAAACAAAAACAGATCAAAGCCAGCCCGATTATCACATCACGAGGATTTTTCATAGACTGGCACCATTTAAGTATCTGCTCAATAAAGCGGGGTTTGCAGGCCGATAGTTATTGAGCTGTTACCCATTTCATTCCATTGGAAGGCCGGCAAGTATTCCCTGGAACATCATTTCCTGCTCTTTCGCAAATTTCGTGAACTCTTCAGAACCCTGCCATGCAAGCTGCACACTGCGTTTCTGACATTTCTGCTGGAATTCGGGGGCCTCAAATCCTTTCCTGAACCTCTTGTATAGTATGTCCCGTATGCCCTTCGGTGTACCCTTTGGCACGCCCAGGCCGCCCCACGCGCCCACGATGATATTATAGCACAACTCTTTTGCAGTGGGAACATCAGGAAATTCGGGATCGCGTTGTTCCCCAAATATCGCAAGCAACCTTACCTGCCCAGATTTGACGAAGGTAAACACCTCCGAGGGGCTTGAAACAACTGCGTCTAAGTGCCCGCCCAGGAGATCCTGAACCGAAGGGGCTGCGCCATCATAAGGCACATAAGTTATCCTGACGCCAAGGGCATCGGCCATAACAGCAGATGCAAGATGCCAGATGGAATATTGTCCTGAATTGCCTACATTCAAGCGGCCCGGATTCGCCCTGGCATATTCAGCCATCTGCCCGAAGGTTTTCCATTCAGAGCCGGCCTTTACTGAAATGGCGGCAGGACCGTAATTCAGTCTGGCCAGAAGATCAAAGTCGTTGTAAGTGCAGGTCTCATCGATATCCTTACGATGCTTGAGGATCGTGCTTTCTACTGTCACATAAGTGACAGTATATCCGTCCGGTTTTGAGCCGGCGCCAAAACGCATTCCAGTGGCCCCGGCCGCACCGGGACGGTTTTCCACTATAATATTTGTCCCCATCTCCTTTTCAGTATACATTGCCAGGGTGCGGGTAATAAAATCCGACAGGCCGCCCTGTTTGGGCGGGCAGATCAGCCGGATGTCCTTGTCAGGGAATTCTGCGACCATTTTTTCTATCTCGGCCTGAGTGATCTCATTTGTAGACTTTTTGTCAACACATCCAGTCAGGAATAGAGCATTCAGGACAAATGCAAGTATGGATATCCTTATCAGATTACTCATTGAATTCCTTTAGCCTGACTACGTGAGTCACTAATGGCCTACGGCTTAATGCAGGAATTCACAAGTTTCGCCATTTTTTCAGCATTCCTGAGATATTCCCCGATCATCAACGCCTCATCCTTGGACAACAATACGGCCGCACTGAAAGCTGCGGGCTTATCTATTTTGACTTCAAAATTGTCTCCCTGAGACGAGGAAAAGGCAACCCTGTATTCGCCGGAACGAACTGCATCCTCGGATTTTCTGTCCTCGCTTTTCTTTTGCCGGGTGTAATAATCCCCGGCTTTTACCAGCACTCCACCGATTGCCTTTGCCCGAGAAGGGGACATATACAAAGTTGCCAGTGGGCCGCCCATGCTGCTCAAGACAATTCTGAGGCCGACTTGGTCTTTTTGAATCGCCATGTTTACGAAGCCCGCTTTTGCCACACGCCACGTAAAGGTATAGTCTTTTATGACGAACTCCTCGGCATTGGATAAGGGAATAAATATTGTTAGACAAAAAATGGAAAGGGCTAAGAAAGCTTTCCTGAGCATTGTATTTCCTCCTTTTTGTTTAGGAAAGTACGAGAAAAGGCGGCACGCCTATTATCGTCAACTAATTGTTGCAGGTTTTATTTGGATATTGGCATGCATTTATAGTATAAAGTAAGAAAAATGTAAACCGTTCAGGGTCCAGCGCCGCCTCTGGCCACCGAAGTTGCCAGTTTAATCAAAAAAGTGACGCTGGCCTTGCCGAGTCACATACGAGGGTTAGTGAGGGTTAACATAAGAAAAGCACCCCGAACCTTCGATTTCGGGTTTTTGAAGGAGGAAAGATACTATGCGGAGGGATTATTCTGCGGTTACCTTTATCATTTCTGTCATGCTACTACTCGCAGGCTGCGCCGGAGGCCACAGCCTGCCTACCACAAAAGGCTATTCCCAATTGTGTGAACGGTATTTAGACCAAAATATCCAGGCTCTCTTTGATGAGTGGGGCCCTCCAGGCAAAACATTACGGCTATCGGACGGCAATAAAGTCTATGCATATGCAGAAATGAAAGACGAATCTGTTTTTAATCCATTAGACCATGCATTCATAGCCTATCCTTCGCACACTAGATCTTACGACTCAACTGGAAAAATCAGGGGGGACTATTCTCACGGGGAATTCTGCATTACCTACTTCGAGGTAGATAGATCCAACAAGATAGTCAGAATTGTCTGGACAGGTGATTGCCTGGCAGGAGAAATCAAATGATCGGAGAACCCTAACCCGGACAAGCTGGAAGAGCTCAAAGTTCAAAGCGGAAAGCTCAAAGAAAAACAGAACATCACGATAGGTTTCTAAAAGTTAAACGTCTTTTAATACCGTCCCAAACCCTTTGTGTAAGGGGTTTTCCCACGGCCCCGGTCCTTGAGCTCGCAAAGTCATCTACCGGTTGAATCGGTTCAGTAGGCGCACCAGCATTCCCTTGTGAAAACCAATAGCATCTTCCGGACATATCTCCTGACAGCAGTAACAGCGGATACACTTACCATAGTCAAACGTTATTTTTTTGTCTCTAACCTGGATGGCATTTGCATGGCAAATCTGCCAGCATTTTTCGCAACCCGTGCACAAACTCCTATCATGAACGGGCTTTGACACAAGGAAGCGTTTGGTAAACCAATCAAATACACCGGGAAGCAAATCCAGCGAGTCCAGGGCCGGGACCTGGAAATCTCGCACCTCAAAGGTATGGGGAGATTCACCCTTGAAACTCACCCGGCCCAAATCCGTAACTCCAATCCCTCTCGTGCGAGCTACCCGGTAGACAGGAAATGACCGGAGCGGCACATCCAGGATGTGACAGATACTGGCATCCAAGGCCACTGCGTCTTGTGAAGCAGCTATTAGATTCAAAGGCCGCGGCACACCATTGGAAGGCCCATGTCCCTCCATTCCCCAGATCCCGTCAAGGACTGTCAGTACCGGCCCCACCGTAAGGTAGATATCCAGAAGCAGCGAGGCAAAGGTGTCGCGATCCACGCCTGCCATATGATGCCACTCGGCTTTACGCTGGGCAACGATTGTACCGAAGAGATTTTTTACGCCGAGAGTGAGAAGCATCTGGGAATGGGTCTTGAGCTTGGGCAGGTTAATCACTACGTCTGCCTTCAAGGCCTGAGAAGCGATTTCAAGTTTCCTGAACACAGCGCTTGCAGGCAGCAAGACAGTCGTCGGGTCAGTGAGTTCGATGCATTCTATCCCAAACTGTTCAGCTATCCGGGCCATGCCGGTCTTTGATGCAACCCGCCTGAAAGGTTCCAGGGCCGGGCTGTCCCCAATAAACGGCCTTCCGCCGGCCTCAAGCACAAGGCGGACAACAGCGCAGACCACTTCCGGGTCGGTTGTGATACGCCGTTCAGGTGAATGAGCAGAAAGCAGGTTTGGTTTTATGAGTACCCGATCTCCTGGTTTCACAAAACACGAGATCCCGCCCAGCAGATCCACAGCATGGCGCACAGCGCTTTCCACTGCTGTCGATTCATACGTATCACACCGGACCAGTGAAACAGTGCTCAAAGTGTCTCCCTTCGTTTCCAAGTTTCAGGCCCATATCCTTGATCATGGCTTTAAGCAGAATACGGCATTGCAACTCCGGCGTCAACGGCTGATCAGGTCCTGATTTGGCACTGAGAATATATAGCTTACAACAGCATTGAAACTTGACACAGTCCCAACAATATTCAATAATATTACAGAATCAAATCGTAACTGATAGAGGTGGTAAAGTAGATTTACTAATCCTTACGGCTGACGTAAATCAGTGTAATCTGCGCCCTGCTCAAAATCCTTTCTGTCTTCTTATTTCAGCGGGGTATTCTGGATCAAAACACCAAGACTAAGGGAGGAAAAAATGGCTGTTATCACCATATCAAGGCAATTCGGGGCCGGTGCCATGACTCTGGGGAAAGGGTTATCAGAAAGACTGGGATATCACTATGTTAATAGAGAGATAATCAAGGACATGGCACAAGAAATCAAGGTCTCCTATGATGATATTCGAGCCTTCGAAAACCTGGGAAGCAAGGCATTCATGAAAGTTCTCGATAAGATAGTAAGCACGGATTTCATTGAACGGCTTGTCTCTGAGAAGTACGGATATGTGGACGAAGAGCGTTATGTGAAAGTACTCACGGCTATCGTCAAAAAGATTTATGCTGAAGACAATGCGGTAATCATAGGAAGGGGAGCGCAGTACATTCTGAGGGGTCTGGAAAACACATGGCATATTCTCCTTATAGCCGACCCAAAACATCGAACAGATTTCCTGATGGAGCAATTCAACCTGACTAAAACAGATGCTGAAAGAGCCATGAGACGATCAGATCGGAGCAGGAATCTCATTTTGAGTTGTTTTGATGATACATTGTCTCACGATGACCCGCGTCTGTACGACCTGGTCATCAACACGACACGCGTGACCATGGAAAAGGCGGAAGGAATGGTCGTAAGCCTTGTTTCTTCTTAGAAACTACGGACAGTGGGAGAAGGGCAACCCGGGGTCATATCTTGGGCACAACTCTGACGATCATATTGATAATCCTGGGATTGCTGATAGCTCTATCAGGGCTTGTAGGGTGTATCTTGCCCGTTATCCCCGGGCCTTTTCTCGGTTTCTCGGCACTAATCATTCTTTCCCTGGCAAAGAACTGGGAAGCATTCAGTCCCACATTTTTGATAATCATGGCAGGGCTGACCCTATTGGTGACGGTCTTGGACTATGTGGTTCCTGCTGTTGGAGCAAAAAAATACGGGGCATCAAAAGCCGGCCTATGGGGTTCAATTCTCGGAATGCTGCTCGGCATTGTTTTCTTCCCTCCATGGGGAATGCTCATCGGCGCATTTGCAGGAGCAATAGCTGGAGAATTATTAGCCGGCAGGAAAGGGAAAAAGGCACTAAGGGCCGGATGGGGAGTGTTTGTCGGGAATATGGCAGGTATTGGACTCAAGCTGGCTTTGTGTATGGTCATGATCTTCTATTATATTAAGGAGATGTTTTAGGATCAGTCTCTGAACAACGGTTTGAAATGCATAGATGCCCTTACGCAGCCAAGGCACTTCTCCTGGGGCTGTTTACGGCCCAGATTATAGCCCTCATACAGGTTTACCTCTCCAATGAACACCTTTATCGTACGCTCGTAGCCATAAACGATGCCGGGTATCTCGCAATACCTAACCAGCATATAATGCATGGCCTCCGCAAATTGGGCCCTGCTTTTTTCGGAGGCCTTTTTTTCACCTTAAGTACAGGCGCGGGGCTCTCCGTCGCCTCCCTTTCCGGGGCCTGGATCTGGGATCGTCTTTTCTCCCGAAACAAATTCTTCTTGATCCCGTTCCTGCTCGTCTGGACCTGGTGCCTCTTAAAGGTGAACTCCCAGGGTTTTTGTCCGATAGTCACTTCCTATTTTTTTTTCATACCCGGTGTGGTCTTTATTACTGCACTAATCTCAATGCCCCCTATCAGAAGACAGAGGGCATTGTTAAACCTTGCAATAATCCTTATCCCCATCGCTTTGCTGGCAGTTCTCTGGACAGGTCAAATGAACAAGCATATTTTTCTGGACCTCAGAGACAACCTCCTTCTGTCAAATGCTTTGGGAACGAGGATCAGTGATTTTTACTATGAATACACTCTCTATCCTGCAGAGGCCTTTAAGTCCCTGGACCAGAAGATACTCAAGACATGCGACATTGGCAGGATTAACCAAAAGCCTGTTATACAGCTATTAGAGAGCAGACTACTCGATCACGACTATCTGAATACAGGTGGAGGCGAGGTTGTTGACCTGGAAATAATCCGGGATGGCAACAATCTTGTCTTTGAAAACAACGGCAGGAAAATTCTCGAAACCACATCAAACCATTTCTTCTTACGGCCGGATAAGGTGTTAAAGGAATTCTCACTAAAGACCGACAGGTATATCTTTTTCCGTCAGTTCACTTACTTCTCCCTGCTAATAGGATTTCCCATAAGCCTGTATGTCTTGCTTCATGCTATTTTCCATTTCATTTTGGGCTTTTTTCTGGATTTAAGGACCGCCATGGTAATTGCTTCAATCCTTTGTTCCCTGGCCGGCCTCTCTTTACTCGCACCCCTGTATATCATAAACAAGGATGACATAAATATTAACAATCTTGAACGGATCCTGGAATCCGAGACCTGGCAAAAGAGAGTTGCCGCCTTGAAAGTAATAGAGGAAAAAAGGCTGGAACCAGTTGCTTTCCTGGATCGAGATATGCTGATAAGCCCCCACATACCTGAGAGGTATTGGGTGGCAAGGACTCTGGGTTTCAGCCGGCAGCCTGAAGCTTACAAAGATCTCCTGATACTCCTGGATGACCCGCATTTCAATGTGGTTTCCATGGCCTTATATTCATTGGGTCAAAAAAGAGATACAAGGGCTATCAAGGAAATTATCAAAAAAATTCAAACCTCCCATGACTGGTACACCCAGTGGTATGCCTATAAGGCGCTAAGGGCTCTCGGATGGAAACAAACAAGATCGAAATAAGGACTTTGCTCATTTCTATGGCAATAGTTGTTTTCCTTGAATGGGTTTCAAGGATCCTGGTTTCAAGGGTCCTTGTTTCAATACCTGTCAACCCTATGATCATCCTGGGTGCGGTGCGTGTTGTTGAAACAATTATGATTTTTGTAATTGTTCTGTTCTGGGGGAGGGGAATGTCTTCAATAGGATTGACCGGGGCCGGGATATTGCCGGGACTCAAAAAGGGCCTGATCTGGTCTGCCGGATTCGGGACATTATGCGGTATTGCCTTTGGAGTGCTATTCGCAGTCGGCATTAATCCTCTTTCGCTTATTCACACCCGCCTGCCTGCTACACATAGTAAAATAATGGTTTTTTTCCTGGTTGGCGGAATAGTGGGCCCAATTGCAGAAGAGGTTTTTTTCCGGGGAATATTATACGGTTTCTTCAGGAGATGGGGGGCCATTGCAGCCGTATGTTTGAGCACTTTGGCATTCATACTGGCCCATCCCGTTGTCTCTGGCATTTCCCTGCCCCAGGTTATAGGTGGAATTGTCTTTGCCGTTGCCTACGAAGTTGAAAAGAGTCTTATGGTACCAATCACGATTCATGCGCTGGGCAATACAGCTATCTTTACCCTGACGCTGGTAGCCTGAACCGGCTAAAAACCCCTGACTATCTGCGTTCACAGGTTCAGCGGCGCCTCTGGCCGCCAAGGCTGCCAGTTTGATCAAAAAAATGACTCTATAGTAACATCTCAATAATACAAGTCACCTGCCACGCGGCTTCATCTTCCTCAGGATAGGCCCAAACATTTCCCTGACCGATGCCAGTTCACGGCATCGCAATATCCCGGCAGCCGCAAAATATGTGATCATACCGGCCAGTATCAACCCTGTCAGGCTTACTGTCTTGGACCAGAATCCGGTCCCAGGATCCGGTTTCAGCAGGCAGGAATGGAGACAATAAACCACTAATCCCATGACAGAAGCAGCACATATACACTTAATAGCTGATACCAGCACCGGTTTAAAATCACCAATATGAGCCTTCCTTTTAAGCCAAAAGGCCAGCAGACAGAACTGGAGTGCTGATGCCATAGACAGGGCAAGTGCGAGCCCACCGTGCTTCAATGGGCCCATTAAAACCAGGCTGAAGACAAGATTTGCCACAAGAGCCACGGCGGCAATTTTTACAGGGGTCTTTGTGTCCTGAAGCGCATAGAAACCCGAAACTATTACCCTTGTCCCTGAAAAAGCCCACAGTCCTAAGGCATAGAAAACAAGGGCATAATCCGTCATAGCCGTGGAAAAAGAATCAAAGGCCCCCCTTTCAAAGAGGACACTGATGATCGGTCTCCCAAGAATAATCAGGCCTACCATGCATGGCAAGGTAATGAAGAAGACCAGACGCAGGGCATGGCTTAAAGTTTCTCCAAACTGTGTAAGGTCTTTTTTTGCTGCCTGGGTTGAGAGCGACGGAAGGGCTGCAGTACTGATGGCTATTGCAAAAACACCGAGAGGGAATTGAACAAGGCGGTCGGCATAATAGAGCCAGGACACACTCCCTTCCGCAAGAAATGAGGCCAACAGGGTTCCCACAAACTGATTGAATTGATATATGGCAGAACCAAAAATTGCAGGAACCATTAAGAGCCCGATCCTCTTCAGGCCAGGGTGGTCCAACTGCCATCTCGGAAACAGTCTGACACCTTCTCTGATGACCCACGGGATCTGGAGACCCACCTGCAGGATGCCGCCGATCAGGACACCGACAGCTATTCCCACAATCGGCTTCTCACAGAGAGGAGAGATCAGATAGGCAGCCCCAATGATGCCCGCATTCAGGAGAATCGGCGCAGCAGCCGGTGCGGCGAAACGCCTTAAGGAATTGAGCACCCCCATAAAGAATGCCACAATACTGACAAGTAAAATGTAGGGGAAGGTTATGCGGGTGAGCAATACTGTCAGATCATACTTTATACCCGAGCCTCCGAAACCAAAGGCCTGTATTCTGACTATCCATGGGGCAAAAATAATTCCCAGCAGGGTCACAACCACGAGGATGAGAGAAAGAATGGTTAATACGATCCTTGCAAGTTCAAAGGCGTCTTCTCTGGATTTTTTGGTCAAATACTCGGTAAAAACAGGTATAAAAGCGATAGTGAGAGAGCCTTCCGCAAAAAGCCGCCTCAACAGGTTAGGAATACGAAATGCCACAAAAAAGGCGTCGGCAACCATGCCCGAACCAAAAAAACTTGCGAGCACCATGTCACGAACCAGTCCTAATACACGGCTCAAGAATGTGAAAAAACCGACTACGCCTGTTGCCCGGTTCACATTTTTTTTCTCGGATTCGGGTATGTTAGATGGGCGCACAAAAATTCCTTGACATTTATTAAGGATATGATTTACTAAGAAGATTAAAATTTATTCTCGGAGGTACCAAGTTGGCAAACCATAAATCAGCCCTCAAGAGGGCCAGACAAAATGAAATCAAGAGATTGAGAAACAAGGGTTATAAGACAAGGACCAAGAAAGCTATCAAGGAAGTCAGGAACGAGGTCTCTGGCAATTCGCCGGACCAGGCTGGAAATAAGCTTATAAAAGCCGTTTCTATCATTCATAAGACCGCTTCCAAGGGTGTCATTCATAAGAACCAGGCCGCACGAAAAATATCACGCTTAACTCGCCTCGTAAATTCGCTATCAGCATCATAGCAAACCTGATGGTCTCGTAATAAATCTCCAAGGGCGTTACTCCCGCAGAAGCGGGAGTCCGGAACCGGGTGATTCTCTTGGATTCCCGCTTTCGCGGGAATGATGACAACAGGTGTTTTCTGACCTTTTACGAAGCCGTCAAACTTAAATTCCAAAAAAGGCAAAGGGAAGACCCTTAAGAGCTATCGGCTGTCACACAAAGACAGAACCAGGTTTTCCAGGATCAGGTGCATGCGAGATCCTGATTTGAGGAGTCCGTCCGCCTTGTATAACAGATTCACGGCCTGTTCAAGGTCATTTTCGCTCCAGTTTTTTGACTGCCCCACAATTTTCTTCGCCAAAAAAGGCAAGAGTCGTAGCTTAGCTGCAACATCAGCGCTTCGCCCTCCCTTCCGGATTATCGAGGTGGCCTGCCATATTAACCTGATCTGTCTGTTGAGCATCCCGATAACTCTCAGGGCTCCATCCTTCTCCTCATCCATAAACCTGTTCAGCACTACTATTGATTCAGCCCTTCGCCTGGATGATATTGCGTCAATCAGCTCAAAGATAGTGTAGGTGCGGCTGCGAATAGCAAGTTCCCTGACCTCTTCTACACCGACGGTTTTTTCTCCATAACATAGATAAAGCTTCTCCAGTTCAGAATGCAGGTCTCTTAACTGCTTCCCAACGATCTGTTGGAGATAGGCACACGCCTGGAATTCCATTTTCAAGCCCAAATCCTTTGCCGTCTTCAAAAGCCACGGCACAACCTGGCTATCCCGCAGTTCCCGAAAGTTGATCGCAACACCCATATCCCCAAGCTTGCGATAGAACTTCCCTTGAAGTTTAGGCTTCCCCGATACAAATATAAGGCAGGTTGATTCGACCGGCTGTTCTATATATGGAATGAAAGTCTCAAGGGTTTGGGCTGAAAAATTCTCAACCCTGCGGACAATGATGAGTCTGTTCTCGGAAAGAAACGGGAGTGACCGGGCCTCGTCAATAATATCCGCCGGGCTGTCTTTGTCGCCGTAAAAAACCTGGAGGTTGAGATCTCTTGCCGACTCTGGGATGAAATTATTACGTATCCTGTTGAGGACGTTTTCCAATCGGAATTCGCCTGGTCCATAGAACAGATAAACCGGGGACAATCTTCCTTTTTCCAATTGTTTCAAGACGTGCTCTGGCAACGGATATCCTGACATCAAAACCTGTCCATAGTCTTCAGATAAATTTTATTGGCCAGGTTCCGGGCAATTATTCGCAGGGCCTTGTTTTGATTGTACTGGGTCTTGAGGGGATCAGGGGGATCCGTTACAACCGTAAAATTAGCCTGCTCTTCCATGCACTTATCTTCCCATATAATCTTTCCCGTCTCTCTGTCCACCAGCTTGGCATGCAGTTTTATCTTCAACTTGCGGGTACTTGTCACTTTATACGTTGTACCTTGAGCAGCTTCTTTTTCAAACGCGTAACTCACGGGCTCTGTCTTGATGTCATAAACCCTTCCGACCAGGACCTTTGCTGCCTCATCCCTTGGAACAAGAGGGATCTTCGAGTGGCTAATGAACTCTTCACGTATGACCCTGGTAAACTCCCCTTCAAACCCCAATGATGATGAAGTGCTTTGCATCAGAGGGATAGACAGGCTTGCGATGCTTATCCCTATCGGTTCAGCCGTAGAACGTAAACGATACCCGCAACCCATTGTGATGATTAAAATTATGCATAAAGGTAATGCTAGGTAACTCGGCGTTTTAACAAGGGAACGATACATAAGATCACACCACTATATTTACCAGCTTTTTTTTCACAACGATAACCTTTCTGAGAGGTTTTCCGCCAATAAAGCGCTGGATGCGTTCATCCGACAAAGCCCCAGACTCGATTTCCTTTTCAGTATATGAGGCAGGCACCTCAATCCTGCTTCTGACTTTTCCGTTCACCTGCACCACAACCAGTCTCTTTTCCACCTCCAGGGCCTCTTCCCGATAACAAGGCCAGGGCCTCTTCAAGAGAACTCCGTCATAGCCCAGGATATGCCATAACTCATCAGAAATATGTGGAACAACGGGCGAGAGCAGCACAACAGCAGACTCTATTGCTTCCTTGATAACAGACCATGCGATATTGTCCTTTTCTTCTTCGCTATTCAGGTACTGGTTGATTTCATTCACCAGTTCCATGACTGCTGCAATAGCCGTGTTAAAACGGAAGCGATTGTCAATGTCATCCGTAGCTTTCTTGATGGTCTGGTGAGTCTTCCTGTAAAGGGACTTCAATTGACCTGATATTGTCTCCTTGCCCCGATAAGCCGGCACGCCTTTGATATCGTCTATATGATCCACCACGAGACGCCACACACGGTTAAGAAACCGGTACGATCCCTCCGCTCCCTGGTCACTCCATTCCAATGATTTTTCAGGAGGTGAAGCAAATAAACAGAACATTCGAACAGTATCCGTACCATACCGGTCAATCAGGTCCTGTGGATCCACAACGTTTTTCTTGGATTTGGACATCTTGACCGAATTTCCCGTGGTTATTTCATCATGGCAATGGACACAGCGCCCCCCCTTCACTTCATTCGGGTAGAGATATCCATGAGTTGAGCATCGTTGAGTTTCCTTGCAGACCATCCCCTGGGTCAGGAGGTTAGAAAAAGGCTCTTTTACATTCAAATAACTGAAGTCTTTCAGCACCCGTGTATAAAACCGTGAGTAGAGCAGGTGAAGGATGGCATGCTCAATCCCCCCGATATACTGATCCACGGGCATCCAGTAATCCACCTTTTTCAAGTCAAGGGGGCCCTCATTATAATCAGGACACGCGTATCGATCAAAATACCAGGAGGATTCCACAAAGGTGTCCATTGTGTCTGTCTCTCGCCGTGCGCTACCCTTACACCTGGGACATGTTGTTTCATAGAATGATGCCTCAAACGGCAGGGGAGATCCTCCATTTGGCTTCAAATTCAGATCCAGTGGGAGTATAACAGGCAGGTCTTCCTCAGGGACAGGCACTGCTCCGCACTTATCGCAGTAAATGATCGGGATGGGAGTGCCCCAATAGCGCTGCCGTGATATGCCCCAGTCCCTGAGCCTGTAATTGGTTGTCTTGTGGCCTGATCCCTTTGATTCCAGGTATTCGACAATTCCGTCCAATGCCTCAAGATTGCGCTGACCATTAAAAGGGCCGGAATTGGTCAAGACCCCTTCATCCACATAGGCCTCTGTCATGGTCTTCTCGTCAAGTTCCTGATCCGGTGGATTAATGACCACCCTGAGTGCCAGACCATATTTCCGGGCAAATTCGAAATCCCTCTGATCATGGGTCGGGACAGCCATTATGGCTCCGGTTCCATAGTCATAAAGCACGAAGTTGGCCACATAAATGGGGATTTTCTCCTCGGTAACCGGATTAACACAGTATCTTCCGGTAAAGACCCCTTCCTTATTTGTGAACTCCGCAGTCCGTACAAAACTGTCCATTTTGAGTGTGCTCTCCACAAAACCAAGCACTTCTTTTTCCTGTGGCAGTCCTTTTACCATTTCCTTGACCATTGGGTGTTCAGGGGCAAAGCAGAGAAAGGTCGCTCCAAAGAGCGTGTCCTGCCGGGTCGTGAACACCTCGACAACTTCATCTAAGTCGACCATTGGGAATCGGATGATAGCCCCATAGCTCTTCCCGATCCAGTTCTTTTGCATTGTCAGGACACTGTCAGGCCACCCTGGGAGCTTCTCGCAATATTCAAGGATTTCATCGGCATAGGCGGTTATCTTCAAAAACCAGCTATCCATCTCCTTGATGGTAACCTCATTATCCGTATGTCGCCAGCAGCAACCATTTTCAACCTGTTCGTTGGCAAGAACGCTCTGACATTTTTCGCACCAGTTTACAAGGGTTCTTTTCCGGTAAGCCAGGCCTTTCTCATACATCTTCAGGAATATCAACTGCTCCCATCGATAATACTCAGGATCGCAGGTAGCTATTTCTCGATTCCAGTCATAGCTGAATCCCATTCTTTTGAACTGGGCCTTCATGGCCTGTATATTATCATGGGTCCATTGTGCCGGATGGGTATTGTTCTCTATAGCTGCATTCTCCGCCGGCATACCAAATGCATCCCACCCCATAGGATGAAGCACATTCTTGCCGCACATCCTCTTGTATCTTGCAACCACATCGCCGATTGTATAATTTCGCACATGGCCCATATGTATCCTGCCTGAAGGATAGGGAAACATCTCCAGAAGGTAATATTTGTCTTTGGATTGATCCTCCGATACTTTGAATAAACCTTGCTCTTCCCAAAGGGCTTGCCATTTGGTTTCCAGTTTCTGTGGATTATATTTCATGTCCCCGATTCCTTGCTAAGGAACGTGGACGAAATAAGTTCCACAACTATGCATCCCGGCTTCAGGGCATCTTTGTCCGGTCCTCAATCTCAAAATCCTCGAAATAGTCTTGCTATTACTGTGGTTTTGAGCTTTCGGATCGAACAAATCCACCCTAAATCCGAGCGCCTACTTACGGAAGTTATTTCGTCCACGTTCCTAACCCGATAGCTGATATGTGCATCGTGCCTGAGCGGTCAGAGATCAGCCACCCTCTTTTTTCAATTGGCCCTGTTGCAACAGGGTGTTGTAAATACTATCCAGCACACCATTTATGAAACTGCCGGAATCCTCTCCACCGTATTTCTTTCCCATCTCCACGGCCTCATCAATTGAGGCCTTTGGGGGGATATCATCCATGAACAATATTTCCAGGATGGCCAGCCTCAAGATGCACTTATCCAGCCGGGCCATCCTTTCCAGTCGCCAGTTTTTGGATGCCTGGCTTATCAACCCGTCCAGATCCTTCCTCTTCTCGCAAACGCCCAAGACCAGGCTTTGTGAAAAAGGTCTGATTGATTTGTTCCAATTGAAGTTTTCACATATCTGTTCAAAGACCTCATTGGGATCATCAGAGCTGAACTCCAGGTGAAAAAGAACCTGCATTGCCAGCTCTCTGGCTCTCCGTCTCCTACCCATTTCTTTCCGTTCCACCCCAGAAAAGCGCCTAACCTCAGATGTGCTACTTCAATTCCGTGAACAGGTTGGCCATCTCTATTGCCGCCATCGCAGCTTCAAAGCCTTTATTTCCCGATTTGGATCCAGCCCTTTCAATAGCCTGCTCTAAATTGTCTGTTGTCAGGACTCCAAAGGTGATGGGAATGTTGCTCTCGAGAGACACATTAGCAATCCCTTTTGAGACTTCAGCAGCCACATAATCAAAATGCGGAGTTGCCCCCCTGATAACGGCCCCAATGCATATCACAGCATCATACTGACCGCTCATGGCCAGCTTTCTTGCTGCAAGTGGCAGTTCAAAGGCCCCGGGCACCTTCACTAACAAGACCTGCTCATCAAGAGCCCCGTGCCTTAAAAGCGCGTCCATGGCCCCTTCCACAAGACGGGAGCAGATAAAATCGTTAAATCTGCTCACCACAATCGCAAACCGAAAGTCTTTCGCCGTTAACTGACCTTCCATTAGCCTGGGCATAAAGTCCCCCTTTTTTGAATTTAGGATTGTAGATTGAAAATTGATGATTGCAGCCTGTCCTTGAGCGACCAATGACTGGGCATGACCAGGCCTTTACTCCTCAAACTGCTTCATAATATGACCAAGTTTCTCACACTTGGTCATCAAATATTCCATATTTTCCGGTCTCGGCTCACATTCAATGGGAATTCTTCCCGTCACCTCAAGGTCATAACCCTCAAGGCCGATCATTTTCTTGGGATTATTGGTCATCAACCGCATCTTCTTGAGCCCAAGGGCAACCAGGATCTGGGCCCCCACCCCATAGTCCCGCAGATCAGCATCAAAACCGAGCTCCACGTTGGCCTCCACCGTATCAAGGCCCTTGTCCTGTAATGCATAGGCCTTCAACTTGTTGGCAAGGCCTATACCCCTGCCCTCCTGATGAAGATATAATATGACACCCAGTCCTTCCTCCTGAACCATGGCCATGGCCTTTTTTAGCTGTTCCCCGCAATCACAGCGATAGGAGGCAAAGACATCCCCGGTAAGGCACTCGGAATGCACCCGCACCATAACCTCTTTTTCGGGATCAATCTCGCCTTTAACCAGGGCCAGGTGCTGATGTTCGTCAATGTCATTGACAAAGGCATATGCCTTAAATTCTCCATAGGGTGTCGGCAACACTGTCTCTGCCGCGAGGTGCACAAAAGATTCCGTTCGCATACGGTAGGCTATGACATCCGCCACTGATGCAATCTTGATGCCGTGTTTTTCTGCAAATTTTCTAAGGTCAGGCATCCGGGCCATGGTGCCGTCATCATTCATAATCTCACAAATTACTGCTGCGTGTTTCAGACCGGCAAGACGGGCGAGATCGACAGAACCCTCGGTCTGACCAGTCCTGAACAGGACCCCTCCTCTCCTGGCCCTCAAAGGGAATACGTGGCCCGGCTGCACAAGATCCTGCGGCTTTGCATCGTCCGCTACCGCTGTCAAAATCGTGTGTGCCCTGTCAGCCGCTGATATTCCTGTTGTCACACCCTGGCGCGCCTCTACGGATACGG
Source organism: Thermodesulfobacteriota bacterium (assembly GCA_034660135.1). Taxonomy (GTDB): domain Bacteria; phylum Desulfobacterota; class DSM-4660; order Desulfatiglandales; family Desulfatiglandaceae; genus JAYEIR01. The sequence goes on along the minus strand of JAYEIR010000102.1, from coordinate 18,529 downwards.
TAAAGGCCGTTCCATAAGAGGAACGATTGAGGTGAACCATTTGGGGCAATTCCAAGTTTTCGACAATCTCAGGGCTCAAGGCAAGGCATATAAGGCCGCGACCGTATCTGGCCATAAAATTGATGGCCTCCGGCGTAACCTTCTCAGCAGCCATGGTCAAGTCACCCTCATTTTCCCTGTCCTCATCATCCACAAGGATGATCATCTTTCCCTGTTTTAGATCTTCCAGTATCTCACCAATCTTAGCAATAGGCATCTTACTCTCCAAACCCACTTTTTATAAGCATTTCCAGGTCAATACCAGAGTCCTTCCCTGACTCCTGAATTGACCTCTTATTTAAGATAAACTTCTCCACATATTTCCCGATTAAATCCGTTTCTATGTTGACCAGGTCTCCGGTGTTTTTCTTCAGGATAGTTGTCTCCATTCCGGTCAGGGGGATAACATTCACCTCAAAAAAACCTCCCCCACATCCGTTGATGGTCAGGCTGATACCATCCACGGCAATGGATCCCTTTTCAATGGTATAGCGTGAGACTTGTTGATCAATCCCTATTCTCAAAAACCAGGATCTCTGCTGTTGTTCCTTTTTCAGTATCTTACCAACACCGTCCACGTGGCCGGAGACCAGATGCCCACCTAAACGGTCCATCAGGCGTAACGCCCTCTCCAGGTTTACCTCATTTCCCTGTCTCAGCATATTCAGCGTGCTTCGAGACAGGGTCTCCCCGGAAACATCCGCCCTGAAAGCGCCCCTGAATATCTCCGTCACGGTAAGACACACACCGTCAACCGAAATACTCTCTCCAACCCGAAGGTCTGTCATCTCAAAAGCCGGCATGATGGTCAAGCTCATATCATCACGGCCACACAGGATGGTCTTGACTTTCCCAACGCCTTCTATTATACCGGTAAACATCAGTTGTAACCGTTCACAGATTCAGGGGTTCAAAAGTTCAGGATCGGTTTAAGACGAAGCTTCGCATGACAGTGAAGAGTATTCAGGATACCCCACTGTAAGGATATCTTCTCCAAACCTCTTTATCTGAATGGGGTTCAGGGTTATGCATCGATCCATTTTCCCGGCGCCGGGACCTGTCGCCATAGGGACACCATCATTGCCTCCCAGGATCTTTGGGGACCTGAAGACATAGAATTTATCAGCCAGCCTTTCCCGCAGCATGGTGCCGATAATCCCCGCGCCTCCTTCCACCAGGACGCTGGTAATTGACATTTCTCCGAGTGTATCCATCAATGCATTCAGGTCAATCCTGCCGTCACGAATGGAACAAGCCAGTATTGAAACACGGTTTTCCTGAAACTTGCTTATCTGCTCAGGACTCACATCAGGGCCAATAGCAATCAAAGTATCAGCAGAAGATTCATTATGCAAGATTCTCGCTTGTGGCGGGGTTCTCAGATGTGTATCCACAATAATGCGCAGGGGATCCTTTCCCCGGCCACGCTTAAGGCGGGTGTTTAGATAAGGATCATCTGCTATGATCGTTCCAACTCCCACCATAACGGCATCCGTCCGGCCCCTTAAAACATGAACGAACTGCCTGGATTTTTCATTGGTGATCCACTTGGAATCACCGGTCCCGGTGGCTGTCCACCCGTCCAAGGTCAAGGCAGACTTGATGATTACAAATGGACGCCTTGAGGTGACAAACTTTATGAAGGCTTCATTAAGACGCAGGCATTCTGCTTCTAAAACACCGGTCCTTACTTCAACTCCATGCCGCCTGAGGAAATCGCACCCGCCACCAGAAACCACGGGGTTGGGGTCTTTCATGCCAACGACCACCCTCTTGAGGCCGCTTTGCAATATGGCCTCGGTGCAGGGGGGGGTCCTCCCATAGTGATTGCAGGGCTCAAGGGTCACATACAGAGTGTCATCTTCTCTGACGTTGCCTCCTAACTTGGTCAATACCTCCGCTTCTGCGTGGGGCATACCGGCCCTGTGATGATAACCGGTCCCGATTACCACACCGTTTCTGACAATCACTGCTCCCACCGCAGGATTGGGCGAAGTTCGACCCAGGCCCTTCCGGGCCTGTCGCAAAGCCTCCCTCATAAACTTTATGTCAATATCACTCAAATAATACTTCTCGTTCTCGCAATGCTTTGTCTGAGTTTACAAGTCAAGGACTCGAAAACTCCCGGTGCCTGTAAACCTCGCTTTATTGAGCAGATACCTCATACCTAAATCTTCATCGTTTCCCTTTTTTTACTGAGGATCCCTTCAAGTTCTGCCATAAATGCATTGACATCCTTGAATTGCCTGTAAACCGAAGCAAAACGGACATAGGCCACTTCATCCCACTCCTTCAGCTTACTGATCACTCTTTCCCCTATCTCCGAACTCTGAATTTCCTTTTTGCCCAGTTCTTGAAAATGGACCTCTAAGGAATCCACAAATTCTTCGATCTTGGTCATGCTTATAGGGAGCTTCTGGCATGCGTTGTGGATCCCGGAGATAATTTTCCCCCGGTTAAAAGGCTCGTTTCTACCATCCTTCTTAACAACCATTGGGAGGACATCTTCCAGCCTTTCGTAAGTGGTAAACCTCCGCCGGCATTCAAGGCATTCCCTTCTTCTTCTTATTGTCCTGCCGTCTTTGCTCAGCCTGGAGTCAATAACCTTATTGCTCACCTTTGTACAGTATGGACATCTCATGGCACAAACCTCGTCATCTCGATGCATGCTTCTTTTAGCATGTCATCGGCCAACGGGTCATCATAACCCTCTTCATAAATGATTATCTTGATCCCTGCATTGATCATCATCTTGGAACATATCACGCAAGGCTTGTTGGTACAATAGAGTGTGGAACCCGCGATCGGAATACCATGATAAGCCGCCTGGATAATGGCATTTTGTTCAGCATGAAGACCGCGACATAGCTCGTGACGCTCACCGGACGGAACAGAGGAATCCATTCTCAGACAGCCGACTTCCTCACAGTGCTTCAGTCCCGCAGGCGCTCCGTTGTATCCTGTAGCCAATATTCTTTTATCCTTAACAAGGATGGCACCAACCGCACGCCTCAGGCAGGTTGACCTTTTGGCCACCATCCTGGTTATGTTCATAAAATATTCGGACCACGAAGGCCTGGGCAATTAGAACTCCTCATCAAGATACTGGTAAATCGGGAATCTTCCGCACAAATCAGAAACAGCCTCTCGAACCTCCATAAGAGTATCCTCGGAATCAAGATCATCAAACACCTTTTTGATCAATCCTGCAATCATCTTCATTTCTTCTTCTTTCATACCCCTTGTCGTCAGGGCCGGGGTACCGAGTCTCACCCCGCTCGTCACCATGGGGCCTTTCTTGTCAAACGGGATGCTGTTTTTATTTACAACAATACCCGCCCTTCCCAGGGCCTTTTCCGCCACTTTTCCGGTCACCCCGGTCCGAGTCAGATCTATCAAAATCAGGTGATTATCAGTACCTCCTGATACCAGATCAAGGCCAAGAGCCATGAGTTCCTCAGCAAGCACTCTCGCATTCGTTATGATCTGTCTTTGGTAATCGGCAAATTCAGGTTGCAGGGCCTCTTCAAAGGCAACCGCTTTGCCTGCTATTATATGCATAAACGGTCCTCCCTGTATCCCCGGAAATATAGTTTTGTCTATTTTTTTCCCATAGTTGTCTTCGGATAGAATCAAGCCACCCCTGGGACCTCTCAAGGTCTTATGGGTGGTGGTGGTGACAAAATCAGCCTCTCCGACAGGAGAAGGGTGCAGACCCACAGCAACCATACCGGCAATATGGGCAATATCAGCCATAAGGTAGGCACCATTTTCATGTGCAATTCCCTTGAATTGGTGAAAGTCAATTACCCTTGGATATGCACTGGCACCAGTCACGATAATCTTCGGTTTATGCTTTCTTGCCAGGTCTCTCACCTCGTCAAAATCGATCCTGTGAGTTCCTGGATCCACGCCATACGTAACCACATTGAAAAGCTTTCCTGAAAAACTCACAGGGCTGCCGTGGGTCAAATGACCGCCATGTGAAAGGCCCATACCCATGATCAGGTCACCAGGCTCCAAAAAGCTGAAATAAATCGCCATATTGGCCTGGGATCCGGAATGCGCTTGAACATTTGCGTGCTCTGCACCAAACAATCTCTTGGCACGCTCAATGGCCAGTCTCTCCACTTCATCAACATACTCACATCCGCCATAATATCTTGCACCAGGGTATCCTTCTGCATATTTGTTAGTCATTACATTGGCCTGGGCCTCGATCACGGCGCGACTGGCATAATTCTCAGAGGCAATCATAACGAGATTATATTTCTCCCTGTCAATCTCGGCCCTGACAGCCCTGTAAACCTTGGGATCCACTTCACGTAAGCTCTTGTCTTTCACAATACACCTCTCAATCAATTTGATCCAATCTCAACTGGTGCCGTCCACCTTCAAATGGAGTTTCCAGAAAAACATCCACCATTTCAAGGGCAAGTGCAACACCAATAACCCTTCCTCCCATAACAAGGATATTGGCATCATTGTGTAAACGGCTCATCCGTGCCGTATAAAGGTTGTGGCAAAGTGCTGCTCTAACTCCTTTATAGCGGTTGGCTACAATACTCATACCCAGCCCGGTTCCACAAATCAATATCCCCCGGTCATACTCTCCATTGACAACTGCCTGAGACACCCTGTGGGCGATTTCCGGATAGTCGACCGAAGCCCGGCTGAATACCCCGATATCTGTAAGTTCACAATCAGCCCGCTTCTTTAGATGGGACTTGCATGCCTCCTTAAGATCAAACCCTCCATGATCCGAACCTATTATGATGTCCGTCATATTACTCACAGTTCACAGCAAATGGCCGCAAGCCCACGGCCTGAAAAACTCTTATTCTACTTTAATCCTGGAGATCGTCAAATAGTTGAGTAGTTGAATTGGTAAACAAGCATGTTAAATCGGAATATTCAGACTTCGCAAATTCGTATCTGCTCAATAAAGCAGGGCTTAAAAAGAGGTCCCGATGCCTGTATGCCGCTAATTATTGAGCTATTCCCTCATAGGCCCTGAGAACCAAAGAGGCATTAGTCCCACCAAATCCAAATGAATTTGACATTGCGGTTCTCACTTTCGCCTTTCTAACAACATTTGGCACATAGCCCAAATCACAATCCGGGTCAGGGATCTCATAATTTATGGTGGGCGGAATCATGCCATGCTTAATTGTGAGAGCTGTAAAAATTGCCTCAACCCCTCCAGCTCCACCAAGGAGATGACCTGTCATGGACTTTGTGGAACTTATGCTCAGCTTGTAAGCGTGCTCTCCAAACACGGCCTTGATGGCCATATTTTCCGAAAGATCATTCAATTTGGTGGATGTGCCATGCGCATTTATGTAATCCAATTGCTCAGGCCTTAGCCCTGCGGAATCAAGCGCCATTTTCATACAACTAATGGCACCTATTCCCTCAGGATGCGGGGCAGATATGTGATATGCGTCTCCACTTAGCCCATAACCAATCACTTCCGCATAGATGTCGGCTCCCCGGTCAACTGCATGTTCGAGTTCTTCCAAGACCAGCATCCCGGCACCTTCCCCAACTATGAAGCCGTCACGATTCAGCTCAAAAGGCCGTGAAGCCTTTTCAGGCTCATCGTTTCTCGTTGAAAGCGCACGCATGGAACAGAAACCGCCAAAGGTCAGAGGCGTCACAACCGCCTCTGAACCACCTGTGATCATAGCGTCCGCAACATTATCCCGAATCAAATTAAAGGCTTCTCCTACCGCGTGACAGCCGGCCGCACAGGCCGTTGCAATTGACATATTGGGTCCCCTTGCCCCAAATTCGATAGCTATCAGCCCCGGCACCATGTTACCGATTATTCCGGGGATAAAAAACGGGCTGATACGATGGGGGCCCTTTTCCAAGAGAATTTTATGATTATGCTCCAGCATTACCAGTCCGCCCAGGCCGGAACCGGTCATACAGCCAACGCGATGCCCATTAGATTCATCGATCTTCAGACCGGAATCCCCAATTGCCATCCTCGCTGAAGCCATGGCATAATGAATAAAGAGATCAAAATGCCTGATATCCTTTTTGCTCATGAAATCTTCAGCATTGAAGTCATTAATCTCAGCAGCTATCCTGGATGAAAAGGCAGAGGCGTCAAACCTTGTTACAGGGCCAATTCCTGAGACCCCGGCGCATGCAGCTTCCCAGCTTTTTTCAACACCGGTACCCAAGGGAGTAACCATTCCCAAACCTGTAATCACAACCCTTCTGGCCATATTAATGCTCCTTGTTGACCAATCGTCCATTCCTTCAGAGTTGAAATCAAGACTATTCTCCCCCGGCTTTTTTGATATAATCTATAGCATCCTGAACCGTGGCTATGGTTTCCGCATCATCATCAGGGATAGAGATATCAAATTCTTCTTCCATCGCCATTATAAGTTCCACCTGGTCCAGTGAATCAGCACCTAAGTCATCAACAAACGAAGCCTCAGGAACAACATCATCTTCAGATACATCCAACTGTTCACAAATAATTTCCTTGATTTTTTCCTCAATGCTCGCCATAGACCTTTACCTCCTAAAAAATTTACGGATTTCTTTCGTTAAAATGTCTTAGCCTAACCCACCACCAAGCCACTGATGTATTACATGTACAAGCCGCCGTTTACATGAATGATCTGGCCTGTTATATAACTCGCAGCATCAGAGCACAGCCAGTATACTGCCTCCGCCACATCTTCCGGTTGTCCTAATTTCCCAACAGGGATCTCCCGTTTAAACGTATCCCTGACCTTTTCAGGCAGCACAGAGGTCATTCCAGTATCAATAAAACCCGGTGCAACGGCATTCACATTGATCCCTCTCGTGGCTACCTCCCTCGCAATGCTCTTGGTAAAGGCCATGATTCCTGCCTTTGATGCACTATAGTTAGCTTGACCGGCATTTCCTGTCTGCCCCACAACCGAGGATGTATTAACGATCTTGCCTGCCTTCTGTTTGATCATAGATCTCAGAACCGCCCTGGTACAGTTGAACACACCTTGCAGATTCACCTTGAGGACCCTGTCCCAATCTTCCACACTCATCCGTACCAGGAGACCGTCTTTGGTAATCCCGGCATTATTCACCAAGACATCGACCTTCTTAAACCTTGAAAGCACATCCTTAAACAGGGCATCCATACTGTCAAACGATGCCACATCCAACCTGTGGCTCTCTGCATCCACACCCATCGAACCAAGGTTATTCAATGTCTCGTCAGAATCCGTCTCATCATTATCGAGATGCACAATAACAATTCTTGGCTTCTCTTGTGCAAATCTGTACGCAATAGCACGGCCAATGTCCTTTGATCCACCGGTTATGACCACCACCCTTGAATTAGAATCAGTCATAATTATTCAATCTTCCCAAAAATACGCAACCGCCTCAGGTTCCAAAAACAGCACACGGCACTACATGTACAAGCCGCCGTTTACATGAATGACCTGGCCTGTTATATAACTCGCAGCATCAGAGCACAGCCAGTATACCGCCTCCGCCACATCTTCCGGTTGTCCGAATTTTCCCACAGGTATGTCCTTTATAAACATATCCCTGACCTTTTCAGGCAGCACGGCGGTCATCCCCGTATCAATAAAACCAGGGGCAACGGCATTCACATTGATCCCTCTTGTGGCTACCTCCCTCGCAATGCTCTTGGTAAAGGCCATAATTCCTGCCTTTGATGCACAATAATTGCCCTGTCCAATATTTCCCCGCTCCCCCACAACCGAGGATGTATTAACGATCTTGCCTGCCTTCTGTTTGATCATAGATCTCAGAACCGCCCTGGTACAGTTGAACACACCTTGCAGATTCACCTTGAGGACCCTGTCCCAGTCTTCCACACTCATCCGTACCAGGAGACCGTCTTTGGTAATCCCGGCATTATTCACCAGGACATCGACCTTCTTAAACCTTGAAAGCACATCCTTAAACAGGGCATCCATACTGTCAAACGATGCCACATCCAACCTGTGGCTCTCTGCATCCACACCCATCGAACCAAGGTTATTCAATGTCTCGTCAGAATCCGTCTCATCATTATCGAGATGCACAATAACAATTCTTGGCTTCTCTTGTGCAAATCTGTACGCAATAGCACGACCAATGCCCCTCGATCCACCGGTTATGACCACCACCCTTGAGTTGGAATCAGTAGCGATTTCTACCATAGACCTCTTCTTCAGCATTCATGGTATTAAGTACCTGAACCATTTTTTCTATCATCCGACTTCGCACATACAGAGACGCCTGCTCTATGGCGTTCTTGATAGCCCTGGGTGAAGATCCTCCGTGGCAAATAATACCCACTCCGTTGACCCCTAACAGTGGGGCTCCACCGTACTCTTCATGATCAAATCTTGCCTTGAGTTTTTTAAGAGGTCGGCGTGCTAAAACATACCCGGCCCTGCCAAAGAATGAATTCATAAGCTCAGCTTTCAAGAGCCTGCTCATGACTTGAACAATCCCTTCGCTCAGTTTCAGGACGACATTTCCCACAAAACCATCACACACAACGATATCCACTTTGCCTTCAAAAACATCTCGGCCCTCTACATTGCCGACAAAATTAAGTTTACTTTGCTTGAGCAACTCATGTGACAGGCGTACCTGATCATTGCCTTTACTGTCCTCCTCACCGACACTCAAGAGCCCTACCTTGGGGTCCTGCACATCCAGACAGGAACTGACAAAGGCATGGGCCATCAAGCCAAACTGCAAGAGATGAGCCGGGCGACAATCAACATTGGCCCCAACATCTATCAAAACCACTGGACCTTTCTCACCGGGAAGGATACCGGCAATAGCCGGTCTTTCCACACCCTCTACCCTGCCCAAGGTCAGTGTTCCGGAAGCCAGGGTAGCGCCCGAATTGCCGGCACTGACTACCGCGTCTACATCCCCCTTTTTCAAAAGATCAAATGCTACCCTTATGGACGCCCCCTTTTTTTTACGCACAGCCTTTAGCGGGGATTCATCCATTTGCACTGCTTCTTCACAGTGATGCACAGAGATATTCCCAGCACACGAATGGAGATCAAGCTCCTTTGCCAGGATCTTCTCGTCTCCAACAAGAGTGATATCAATGCCGAGTTCCGAGGCAGCCTGAACTGCTCCCTCGACAATGCTGCCCGGAGCATAATCGCCACCCATAGCGTCGACAGCTACATTCATATCAGCTCTCTTCAGTCTTAATTATGGTTCTTCCCCTGTAAGTTCCACATCCAAGGCAAACATGGTGGGGTAATACCGGCTCATGACACTGGGGGCATACAGCCAAGTTGGGTGTCTTAACACTGTCATGAGATCGCCTCATACCCCGCTTTGACTTTGATCTTTTCTTCTTTGGTACAGCCATAACCTAATCCTCTTTTCCTTCAAATATAAGATTTTTCAGTTTTGAAAAGCCTGGATGTCCGCTATTTTGCAGACATTGGCATCTCTCCTTATTCAAATTGACTCCGCATATAGGGCACAACCCGGAACAGTCCTCCCGGCAGAGGCATTTTATGGGCAGTGACAGATAAATTTGCTCTCTAATAATGTCGTCCAGATCGATTTCTTCACCTGCAGCAAACTCAACGGACAGGTCTTCTTTTAGAAGCTCGAGTTCACTCTCACCCGTATCTGAATGAGAAACGGATATGAACAACCTGAAGTCAGGCTCTATATGATGACCATACGGTTCCAGGCACCTGTCACACCTGAGCGTGAGCTGTCCGGACAAACGGCCATCAACCACATACTTGCTCCCCGCCCTCGTGAGGCTTATTTTAACAACCAAAGGGCCATCAAACCCCAGAATCTGGTCATCGCTTTTGTCAACTTGCCACCAATCCGGTCCAAGTGTAAAATCGAAACAGCGTGGACCATGCGAAATAGTTCTAAGGTCAATAATCATCAGCAGCCAACCTTGTTAAAGAGCAATAAAATTTGATAATACTTAACATTAGCAAATTGCTTAGTATATTATGCCTTCTCTTTTTGTCAAGAAAATTACGTAACTCAAAAAGTCCGGAGTCCTCTTGATCATTAATGAGCATGCTCTTAAAGGCCATAATGATAATTGCTGCAACCTGTTTTCTTGACTTGAAAATTGCTTCAGATTTCTATAAAGTAAAAGTAACCGTTCACAGTTTACAGTTATCAGTTCACAGTTTACAGTTATCAGTTCACGGTTGAAAAAAAGAATTAATTCAAGAAGAGTTGATGCGCTCGTAAAAAGTCTTTGAACAAGCGCCGGATGGATAGATAAAAAGGCTCAGATACAAGGCGTAGTGATTTTTCAGGGAGGAGACGATACATATAGCATGCCGAGTTCCTGAAAAACCGCTGCAACGCAGTAGATGAGACTTTTTACGGCGCCGTCAAATTTGCAATCGCTCAAAACAATTAGTAATACAGACCTCGTTAAGTGGTCAAGAGGTTAAATAGTGCCCATCCATAAATGGCTATTTTCCAGCTCAACCATTTCCCATTCAACTAATTGACGAGACCTATAATACCAGTAATTTCAGGAAATGAACATGAATGTTCAAAAAGTAGTTCCATTATCCCCCAAACTGGAAGTTGAGGAACTCAGCAAGAGACTCGGTTATTCGTTTAGGCAGCCTGAACTACTCCTTGAGGCATTCAGGCACGCCTCTTACGTAAATGAACAGCCCGATTCAAATCTGAGAGATAACGAAAGGCTGGAGTTCCTGGGGGATGCTGTCCTCGATCTCGCCATCAGTCATATTCTCATGGAACTTTTCCAGGATGCAGAAGAAGGAGATCTCTCAAAGTTCAGGGCCATGGTTGTGGATGAGGCCGGGCTTTACCGGGTTGCCCTGGGTTTAGGGCTTGCGAACTATCTGCTCCTTGGCAAGGGAGAGGAGCAAAACTGCGGTAGAGAGAAACCTTCCATACTTGCAAATGCCACTGAAGCCCTTATTGGCGCGCTGTATCTTGATGCCGGTTTTGAGGTGACCATGGAAATCATTAGCAAATTATTTGCTCCTTTCATAGAAACAATAAACACAGGAGAGATGTACCATGATTTCAAAAGCCTGCTCCAGGAATACACACAGCAGGTCTACCACGCTTTGCCGTCATACCGCCTGTTCAACGAAAGCGGTCCGTCCCATGACAAGACCTTCGAAGTAGCCCTGGCCCTAAACGGCAAGGTCCTAGCCCATGGCAAAGGAAAAAGCAAAAAGGAGGCCGAGCAAATGGCGGCCAGGGAGGCTTTCTGTTGTCTGAAGGAAGACTGAGGCCATTAATTGTGCCCATATTCATTCCAAACCAGGGCTGTCCCCACCGGTGTATTTTCTGCGAACAGGAAAAAATAACTTCACAGCAAGGCCAATTAATTAACAAACAACATGTGCAAGAGGTCCTCGACAAGAGCATCCGTTCAAAGGGCTTCGCATTGAGATCAAGGCCGGAAGTCGCATTTTACGGCGGGACTTTTACACGGCTCCCCATTGAGCGAATGAGGGGGCTCTTACAAGCAGTAACTCCTTACATAAGCAAGGGTTTATTTGATTCTATAAGGGTATCAACCAGGCCCGATGCCCTCGACAAAGAACGTTTGGAATTAATGAAGGCCAATGGAGTCGCCACCGTGGAGTTGGGGGCCCAGTCCATGGATGACGAGGTCCTTTCTCTTTCGCAAAGAGGGCACACAAGTGAAGATACGATCAAAGCGGTCCAGACCTTAAGAACCGGCGGGTTCAGGGTTGGCATTCAGCTCATGCCCGGTCTGCCGGGTGATTCCGATGAGAAATTCAGGTCAACTATTGATCAGGTAATAGATTTACACCCGGATATGGTCCGATTGTATCCGGCAGTTGTCATCCGCGGAACAGAACTTGCCCTCTGGTACAGACAGGGACGATATCAACCCATGACTCTTGAAAAGGCCGTTGAAGTCTGCATGGATAGCTGTATCCGACTTGAGGACAAGGGTATTCCGGTCATCAGAATTGGACTGATGAGCTCTCCTTCTCTATTGGAGAAGGGGCAAATTGTAGCAGGGCCATGGCACACGGCTTTTGGCTTCCTGGTCCGTTCCGGCATACACCACAGGCGCATTGAACCATTTCTTCCACCCCCCGGAACAGCCTCACGAATTAATATCAGGGTCCCAAAACGGGAGATCCCGCTTGTAAGGGGATACAGAAATCAGGGACTTGGGTTGATTGAAAATAAGATAAAAGCAAGGGTCATCAAGGTCGAACCTGATGACTCCGTTCCACCCGGAACGATAAGGGTCGAAAAGGCATGAATTTTTTATCAGGTTTCATAGGCATCATAGGACCACCCAATGTGGGCAAGTCCACGCTCTTGAATCGCATTCTCGGCACCAAACTGGCCATAGTATCCCCAAAACCACAAACCACACGCAATCGAATCGTTGGCATACATCACGGAGATGGATACCAAATGATATTCACGGATACACCCGGTATCCACAAGACGAGGACGGCTCTCCACAAAAGCATGGTTAAATCCGCATTGGCCACTCTTCACGAGGTGGATATCCTGCTCCTGATGATACAGAAGGGCCGTCCCGATGATCCTGAAATCCCATCTATCATTAGTAGTCTGAAAAGGACAAAAAGGCCCTGTATTCTGGTCATTAATAAGATTGACATAGGCCCACAAGATAAATTATTGCCAATCATTGATAAATACAGGCAAGCATACCGTTTTGACGCAATCATACCCATCTCTGCCCTTAAAGGCGATGGTTTAGACGAGCTTCTCTACAACCTGAAACAGAGGCTGAAGCCAGGGCCTCAGTTTTTCCCGGCAGACACGAAGACGGACCAGTCAGAGTCTTCCATAATTTCAGAAATTATCCGCGAAAAAATATATTTTCACACAACAAAAGAATTGCCCTATTCATCTGCTGTAACCATAGAGAAGATTGAGGACATTCCACACAGAAACCTGCTTTCTATCACAGCCCGAATTCATGTTGAGAAAAATTCCCAAAAAGGTATTATTATTGGGAGACAAGGACAAACCATAAAGACTATAGGTCGCTCTGCCAGGATGGAATTGCAGAAAATATTTGGTGCGCGGGTATATCTTGATCTGACAGTGAAAGTGGACAAAAACTGGAGCAAGGACACCCGGGCGCTCAGACGCTTGGGTTATTGAGGCCGGAAACAAATCAGCCGCTCTAAGAGCGGCTGATTTGTTAGGAGGAAAGAGTAATTTATCTTTTGATATATTTTAATGCAAGAGGCTTGCCAAACCCCATGGCACCACAAGGTTTTTTTGTATCTTATGGAAATCATAGGCTAATTTTATCTTTTTATTAGCCCTGCCCCCTAATTACAAAATTGAAACTTGTTGAAATATTTTAACAAAATAGCGTTCGCATCAAACAAGCCGTCTATTAACTACCCGTAATTACAGCAAGATCTTATGTTAAAATATTTCAACCACTATGTCAGCATCCCATATTTCTTCATCTTATAGTGCATTACGTGCCTGCTGATACCAAGCACCTCTGCGGCCCTGGCCTGGACCTGATCGGAATAGGCAAGGGCTCTCTTGATCAGTTTTGCCTCTACCTGTTCCAGCGCCTGAGGCAGGGTTAGGTTCACAGGCACGATCTTATCTAAGTCGATTTCCTCGTCCCTTTTTCCCAATAAATGATCCGGCAGATCCTCCACGCTTATAGTATCACCTGATCTCAGCACCACTGCCCTCTCAATAACATTTTCCAATTCCCTTATGTTGCCGGGCCACGAATAAGAATATAGGGCCTTCCAGGCCTCCGAACTCAATTCAATCTTGCCTTTACCCTCGTCATCCCTGTAATTCTCAATAAAATGCCTGACAAGCAACGGGATATCTTCGATTCGTTCACGCAAAGTAGGAACATCGATACGGATCACATTCAGACGATAGTAGAGATCCTCCCTGAATGTGCCTTTTGCAATATCCTCATTAATGTTTCTGTTTGTGGCGGAAAGGATACGAACATCAACTTTGATGGTCTTTGTCCCACCGACCCTCTGGATCTCCATTTCCTGGAGCACCCTCAGTAGCTTCACCTGAAGAGGGGGGGGCATATCGCCAACTTCATCGAGAAAAAGGGTCCCTTTGTCAGCCAGTTCAAATCGGCCTTTTTTCATGGCTACAGCGCCTGTAAATGCTCCTTTTTCGTGACCAAAGAGCTCGCTTTCCAACAGGGTTTCCGTCAACGCCCCGCAGTTGATAGATACAAAAGGACGATCCTTTCGCAGACCACCATAATGAATAGCCTTTGCAATAAGTTCCTTGCCCGTCCCCGAAGGCCCCTCAATAATGACAGACGCCTTGGATTGAGCCACCTTGTCAATAATGTCATAGACCTTGAGCATGGCCTTGCCCTTGCCGACCATATTGCCATATCTGAAGCGATCTGACAGGGCTTCATTCAGAAGCCTGTTTTCTTTAAGAAGACGATTGGCTTTTAGGGCTTTTTTGATAGTCAGCTTTAGTTGCTCGTTCTGGAAAGGCTTTGTGATGTAATCATATGCGTCCTTTTTCATGGCCTCCACGGCCATTTCGATTGTCCCGTAAGCAGTCATCATGATAACAGGTAGTTCAGGTTTTATCTTCTTGGATTCTTCCAGAAGTTCCATTCCGCTCATGCCGGGCATCTTAATATCCGAGATAACCAGATCAAGGTCTGCCTCGCGGACCAGGCGAAGGGCATCACGCCCATTATTAGCCGTAACGACCTCATAGCCTTCCGGTCCCAATAGTGCTTCAAGAACTACGAGATAATTTTTTTCATCATCCACAATAAGAACTGTTTCCATGAATCCGACCCCTTAATTAGTACCTGAACGAAAACCCTGTTCAGGCACGATTTTGGATTTTAGATTTTAGATTAATGAAACCAATCCCAACTCAGTAAAACCTCGTGATTGATGTTGTGTTCGTTTTCATTTCGAGGTTTTCGTTCAGAGACTAATTAATCGCTTAAATGTCGCAAGGCGGGATGGTCCCGGCTTTGTGCCTCTATGCCTTTGGCAGCTTGATAATAACCTTTGTTCCTGAACCCCCGCGCCCCTGCGGATCTTTGACCCTGCTTTCTATCCATATGGATCCTTTGTGTCCTTCGATGATATTCCTGACAATGGCAAGGCCAAGACCGCTTCCCTTATCCTTGGTGCTAAAAAAAGGATCAAAAATCCTGTCCAGGTTTTCCTTGTTGATACCGCTTCCCGTATCACTAATAGTTATAATAAAATCGTCTTTTTCAGGTGCCACACTTATGCTTATGGTGCCTCCATCTTCCATGGACTGGATTGCATTAACAAATATATTCAGGAAAGACCTGTAAAGCAATTGAGCATCTGCCTTAAGTTCCAGAGACTTGGGCTCAAAGTTTTCACGGACGGATATTTTCTTCTTTTCCAGTTCCGGGCCAAGGAAATAAACATTCTTTCTGATGATTTCTTCAAGATTACAATTCTGAAGATTCAGCTCTTGTGGACGTGCGAAATCCAGAAACTCCGTAACAATGTTATTCAGACGGCTTGACTCTTCAATTATAACACCTGAAAGCCTTTTCTGTCCATCATTGGAATCAGGCGCGCTCCCCAATAATTCAGCAGTGCTTCGTATAATTCCCAGGGGATTTCTGATCTCATGCGAGACTCCCGCACACATTTTACCAAGTGCGGCCAGGCGCTCAGCCTGGTTTAACTGGGCCTGTAGTTCTCTTTGCCTGTTGGCCCTCTCCTCAATTATTTTCTCTGCCTTGCGGACTATCAGAAGAAGCGCCAGGAATATCAGGGCCATAATGAGGATAGAAAGCCCAAATATCAAATACTGGAGTCTTACTATTGACTGATACTCCTCGGACAGGTCCTGTGTCAGCTCAAAGACACCCAGGACATATCCCTCACCTGTAAACGGTGACATACCCCTGAACGGTATATAAGTCCTGAGTTTTTTCTCGCTGTCTATCCTTTCTATCCCAAGGCCCCAGAAGTAATCTCCACTTGATATAAGTCCTGATGAGTACCCCCCCTTGACCGCCTTTTTGTATCCCAGACTCTCTTTTCCCTTTTTCCCGAGAAGTCTGGAATCGGTACTGTAGGCAATAACCCCTTTACCGATATCATAGATATTTACCAGGTCTATATTAAAACTATGGATAGTATTTCTAACTATCTGGTCCATCAACTCATACTGCTCTTTTTCCCTGAGCCTGATTTTTCCATACTGGCCAGTCACTGGAATCACAAAATTCCGGAACACCTGATAGTTCAGATTCTGCCCCAACAAAAGGGCATAATTTTCATAACTCTTCATCAGGATATCCTTCGCATTCTGAGAGATGACCACGGAAAACGGGAAGCTGAATATGATCAGCACAACAAAGCTCGCAGACGCAAAGAACTTTACAAGTCGAAACTGTTTTCCTTCGGTTTGGGTATTTTGTTTACGTTGTGCCATGTCAAGTCCTATTGGAGCTCAGAAATCCAGCAATCTGAAAACACATCATCTGGATGTATCAGGCAGCACTGCATGCACCATTTCACATATGATCATAGAAATTCTTGGTAACATTCAAAAGTGTTTACATGGGGGATAATTCATCAATTTATCATGAGTTTTTTACTCTGGATAAATCGGGTTGCTTGGTCTGGGGTCGCCAAGCTAACTATAATGTAAACATAAAATAACACCATAAAAACACCCTTATTTTGGCCCTATATCGAGCTTTTTGGGGGCAAAAAGGGCATTATTCACAAGAATCTATGGCAAGAGCAAAAAGACATTATAACCATGAATGACACGAAAGGCTTGTGAAGGTCAACTTTTTAGGAACGGCAATGTGAGCGGTGGCAAACCCGCCTTTTGAATCATGCTTTGAACAAATTCTCTGAAATAGGGCCAGGTGTTCATTTGAAGGTTCGACTGGCTGTAAATATCCATGAATTCCCCTGAAAACGGGGATTCCGACGTGAGAACCACGTGATAGGCACCCCCAATTTTAACGGCAAATTCCTTCTTGGTGGTTTTTGTAGCTATGATTTCATAATCCGAGATCACCGTGGCACGGTTGCCGTCTTCGATCTGGTAGCTTGGCTTGTGACGCACATCCAATCTCATATTACTGCCGAGTTTCTCTCTCCGGATCTTCATGAAACAGGCGTCCATAAAAATGGATTTCAAGCCCACCTGCTCCAATATCTTTCGGTATTCATCCGGGGATATCTTTGGTTTTGTGGTTTTCTTTCCCACAGGTCCCTCCTTTAGACCGCCACCCTATAGTCGTCAGCAGAATAGCCTTGTATGTTTCCCTTAAAAAGCCGCTTTGAAGGTCCCATGCGATATCGGAGTGCGCCGATACTCTCATTGAGAGATCTCAATTCATCATGGACCCCGGTCAATACACCGAACATTCTGTCTCCCTGATAATGCATGGCCAGCAAGGTGCAAACATATTTATTGAGGCTCACACCGTTTGCCTGCGCGGATTCGGCCAGTTGGCGGTGAAGGAATTTCGGCAGACGCATAAGAAACCTGCCGCTGTATTGGTCTGTTCCGGGATCAGGTTCCGGAATGTCCAACCGATCATCGAGATACTGCTGGAATCTAATTTTCTTGTTTTCCGCAAGGTCTGAAATAGCCTCTTCAACTGTATCCCCGTCCCCCACGATACCCAGTTCTCCAAATTGGGGGAGCCTTGCAAGAAAGCCTCCGCCTTCCTCGTCCGGAATGGCAACAATTTCCATCCGGTATGGCAATGACAGGTAATAATCCAGATTCTTTTTCATGCTATTTCTCCCAGTTCTTCGATAAGATAAACGGCATTTATCAAGCGCTTGATGTAGAAACCCTTTACCTTTTTCCCGCCCTTTACCGGTACCGACATCTCTCCATAGGGTTGATATTCAGGAAACACCTTCAATGCCTCACAGCGGACCACTATATGGGAAGTTCCCTGCTGATCCCACATATCCGGGAAGAAGTGGGCTAAGAATGTTTTGACATCCTGTACCCGGGCTTCATTAGGAACACTATCGGTCCATTTTTCGAAGAGCTTTTGCGCTTTTCCCATTTTTTATATTATTTTGATACCTCATATAGTATCTTTTTTTTTGATTTGCAAGTTTTTTTACTACAAAAGATACCAACCATACGAAATTCTTGCTGATCTTTTTTCGTGTTTTTCATTGGTAAAGCCGTTTTTCAAACTCCTCCCACGCGATTTCATAGACCTCCTCCCGATCGCAATGGCAATGGTGGCAATGGTCACATCTTGCATAGTGAATATACATACTTGTATTTAGCCCGCAAATCAGGCTCTTTTTGCATTCTGGTTCGTATGGAACTTAAAATGTGACTTACCGCTGAATAGGTCACACCAAACAACCGTCCTGTTTCTTCGTTATGCAGCATGCATGTCTTCCAAATTAGATAGACCAGCAAATCGCAGTCGTCCTTTTTTGACTTGGATATTCTCCGTAAA
>JAYEIR010000101.1:0-48619 GCA_034660135.1 Thermodesulfobacteriota bacterium | reverse complement strand
CAAAAATCGTCTCCGACATATCCGAACTCAATGCTTATGCCTACTGTGGTCACAGTGCAATAATGGCCAAGAAGAAACGGCCATGGCAGGATATGGGATACTCATTGGCAGATTTGGCAAGACTTTTTGGCATGACCGGTCAAGGGGTCGGGTATGCTGTGCAAAGGGGTGAGCGGATCGCCAAACAATTATAGACTGATAGATTGAGTTAATTACTTATTGATGGACGTCCTAACCCCTAACCCGATTATTCTTTGTCTTTCAGCAGGGTCTCAAGACCGGCAAACGGCCTGTAAGTGGAAGGTGGCTTTTGCTTGCCACCCGGCGCCGCAGCGTTATGCCATTCCGCATCCAAATACCGTGAGTGTTCATTATCGTGGCAGTAAATGCACAACAGTTCCCAGTTACTGCCATCCGGCGGATTATTCTCGTGATCGTGATCCTTGTGATGAACCGTGAGTTCACGAAGTTTCTTGCCCATGAATTCACGTCCGCACCGCGCACAGACCCATGGGAAAAGCTTGAGCGCTCGCTCCCGGTAGGTCTTTTCACGAAGCTCCAGATCACGCCGGGCCTCGACAATGAACTGGTTCAGCTTATCGTCCTCTGTCTGCGTCTTTTTTTGGGGCATGTCTGAAATTCGGATTTATTTATCTACCTGAAAGATCTCTCAAAAAGATCGTTAATTGCTTTTTTGCCCTCTTCAGTCAGGTTTCTCGTGCCGGTTCCGCAAAAAGTATCATGATCAATAACAGGTGTGTCCTCTTTCCAGTCGCTGTTTTTCCAAGTATACCATTTACAGGTTTCCTGATCAAAAACGCTTAGCGGTCTGTTAAAGAATTTTGCGAGTTCAACGCCCCATCCGGTTCCGCCCTTAACTGTTCCATCTCCCATGATTTTCCCCACAGCAAAGACCTGAAACCCTTTATTTATCATGTGAAAAATAACCTGGAATACTTTTCTGATTTTATCAGCCTGGGCATAGCGTCTGCCCATGCGTGTGGAAATAATCTCCATACTGACATCGCCAAGTTTCAGCTCTTCATTGCTTAAGATCCTGGAATTGTTTTCACGGGTAAGTTTATGCCCTGCAAATGAAAAGTTAACTTCATTTATTTCCCATTTTTCCGCATTTTCTCCAAAAACGGTTTCTGCGCCTTTTAGTCCGCCACTGAAAAAGCTGTATTTCGAACAATCTTTCATTTATTTCCTCCAAATTGTTATCTTCATGTTTTATGGATGATTGAGATGATTGAGTGATATATGTATTCTCTTTATATTTGAACCTAAATCCTGCAAGCGTCGAGTTTGCCGAAGATGTAAGGCGGCAAGGGCGCAGACGTATTCGTATACTTCAAGCCCTTACCAACACAGCAGATTCGGCAAAATCGGCGCTCCCGGAGGGTAAACTGTTTTCAAATAATCAGACTCTCATGGACAGCCTCAAATTGGTGTGCGCCATTTACCTCTCGATATTCCATAACCCTTTGATGTTTATGTTTATTAACAGCTTTTGAAAACAGTTTATGCAGGTTTTAGGTTGAATAATTAGTTCTTATAAGTGATAATAAAATCCATATAGTGTCGTGTCAATCAAGAAATGTCATTTCGACCGCATGGGGACGGGGACGTCCATTTGTAAATCAGTTGACAGCTTAGCATATTGGCGAAATGCCGGGGAAACAATAAATTGTGCGGATATTGTGCCCCCTCTCCAAGAAGGTTCCTGGAAACACAGTAGCACCAGATAATTAGTCTCTGAACGAAAACCTCGAAATGAAAACGAAGATAGCATCAATCATAAGGTTTTACTGAATTAAGCATCATGTCCTCTGAATTAGGTAATCACATGGAGGAGTCAAAAGCAAAAAAAGTTGTGCAGGAAATCCTTGATCCTTCGGATGTTCAGATTAATGGGAACAGACCCTGGGATATCCAGATACACAACCCCAATTTTTATGAAAGGGTCTTGTCAGGAGGTTCCCTTGCTCTGGGGGAAAGCTACATGGATGGCTGGTGGGATTGTGAAGCCCTTGATCAGTTCTTTGAAAGAATCCTGGAAGATCGGTTAGACAGGAAAGTAAAAACAAATACTATACTATTCCTGTGGGTTATGCTCAAGGCAAAGATAATAAATGCTCAAAACAGATCAAAAGCTTATGTAATTGGTAAACGGCATTATGACATCGGCAATAATCTTTTCTCTATTATGCTGGACAGAGGGATAAACTATTCTTGTGGTTATTGGGAAACAGCGAAAACACTCGACGACGCCCAGGAAGCCAAGTTGGACCTAATTTGCCGAAAAATGGGGTTACGGTCGGGTATGAAGGTTTTAGATATTGGGTGTGGCTGGGGTGGTTTTGCAAAATATGCAGCTGAAAAATATGGCGCAAATATACATGGCATAACGGTGTCCCGGGAGCAGGTGAAATTTGCAGATAAATTCTGCCAAGGGCTTGATGTTAAAATCGAGCTGAAGGATTATCGGAACTTAAAAGAAAAATTCGATCGCATTATTTCGATAGGTATGTTCGAACATGTGGGGTGCAGAAACTACAGGGCTTATATGAAAGTTGTCCATCGATGTTTAAAAGCGGATGGCCTCTTTTTGTTGCATACGATAGCTGGAAACACTTCTGTAAATTCAACAGATCCGTGGATTAATAAGTATATTTTCCCGAATTCAATGCTGCCGTCGGCAAAACAGATCACCTCGGCAGCCGAGGGATTGTTTGTCCTCGAGGATTGGCATAGCTTTGGGCAATATTATGATAAAACTTTGATGGCCTGGCACAACAATTTCACGAAAAATTGGGCCAAACTCAAAGATGCATATGATGAGAGGTTTTACCGTATGTGGACCTATTATCTTCTTGCATCTGCGGGCAGTTTCAGGTCAAGAAGGAATCAGTTGTGGCAGATTGTATTTTCGAAAAAAGGGATAAAAGGGGGTTATCGGTACAGGGAGCAATTCTTCGTCTGATCTATTCGCCCATTGGTCGCTCTGTTGATGAGAGCAAAATGGAATTAATTCAGAGGACACAATATCTTTGCCACAGGCTTCAAGACCTGACACATGTGTTCCTCTGTTTAGTCTGACAAATAGCGTGACTACGCGAAATCCCAACATAAAGAAATAGCAAGGCTAATCGGGGTGTCGGTGGATTGGTGGACGTCCCCCTAACCACACAATGCGGTTTTCGCCGCAAACTATTATTAACTCAGATTCCTCAGCAGGAAAGGCGAGCGTCATATTAAGGGCCTTCCCCGTTTCGACAGCAAGGGCGGTCGGTCTTGAGTTACTGATTATCATCGGTAGATGCGCGCTGGCAGCTTTTTGAACCAATTCATAACTTATCCTTGAAGATAGAACCAGGATTCTGGCTTTAGACAGCTTCCTGTCTATAAAGGCTTTCCCGATTGCCTTATCAAGCGCATTATGTCGACCTACATCCTCAGCAAAAGAGATCTCTTTCAGTTGATCGTCAAATATTAGTGCAGCGTGTGAGCCTCTGGTTGTCTGATAGTGGTTCTGGCTTTCGGAAAGCTTGTTAATGCAATCAAAAATACGGTTAATTTCAACCTCAAAGCCATTTTCCGCCGGAGTTAATGTTTGATGAAGGTCTTTGACCATCTCCTTACCGCAAATGCCACGACTGGTTTGGCTGACAAAACCCCTCCGCTCAAGAAGATCATGAATCTTTTCACGCCTTTCGGGTTTGAGCCGGATATCAATAACATTCGGTTCCAGATCTTATATCATATCCTATGGTAATGAAATCATCCGGAGAGTCCGCAATCCCCTCCCCAAGACATAACCCTGCCGCGTGAAAAACCTCTTCCCCGGGTGTTCTCATCACCACTGAATAAGGTTTATCATCGATACGAATTAAGAGGGGCTCCTCTCCGATCAATTCGAGAGAACTGGTCCGACAGACCCCTGTTTTATACCGAAGTGCTTGAATAGATTTGGTTCCTTTTCCGGTAATCAATGGTTCCTGTTCCTTTAGAAGAAGGTAGGCCGCCATCTAAGGCCACTCTGGAAAAAAGGTGGGGGGAATGCTGTTCATAGGAGGCTGTCCGAGAATGAAGCTTATCCCTTCCCATGCTTCAACGTAACTCAACTGAGTTCTTTTCAGTCAATCGGGAAAGGGATTTCTCTCATTCTTTTTTGCTCTTTCTGACTACAGTTCTTTCTTCTTCAGGAATAGGAGGCGGAACAGGCTCGCCGGAATACTTCGTCACCGCACCAAATTTAGGCGGGCAGGCCTCAAAGCAGGTTCCACATTTTATGCATTTGTCCTGGTCAATTACATGGATCTGTTTCTTGACACTTATAATCGCATCTACAGGACATCTCTTGGCACAGGTCATACAGGCCTGGCACTTAGTCGGATCAATATAGTAAGAGGTTACTTCGCTAAATAGTTTTTCTATCTCTTCACTGGTGTAAAGGTCACTATACTTTTCTACGTCATCAAGATGTAAAAGCAGCTTCTCCCTTTCCACAATCTTAATATAGGGGAGTAACTTTGTTACTTCTTGAAGTTTGGACTTTAATTCATCCTGGTCTCTTTCTTCACCTTTGCCGGCAGGGCCTAACTCCTTCATCTTCTTGTTAAAGTCAGTCATAGCTTCGGCGAAAACGGCACCTTCTGCGGCGGATAGTGGCTTTAACCCTAACCTTTCGGGATCCATCCCTATGTACTCAAGCAATTTTCTTGTCAGAGATACCATGCTGAATGCATTGTAATTTCCTTGAGGGACATAATGGCATTCTCCAGGCAGACAGCAACATACAACCACACCGTCCGCCCCACTTGCGAAGGCTCGGAGTACAAATGCCATATCGATTCTTCCACCACACATGAGGCGTATCAGCCTGACTTCCGGAGGATATTGTAGTCTGGTAACTCCAGCTACGTCAGCAGCGGCGGCACCTCACCAATGGCACAAAAAACCTATGATCTTTGGTTTAAATCCAAATCCCGTACCCATTCTTATAATACTCCTTTTTGTTCATTATAGATTTCTACAGGCCTGCAACCGCTGCATCAATTTCACTAAATACCTGTTCATCAGTAAAATGCTTTAGAGAAATAGCCCCTGTTGGACACAATGAATTACATAGGCCACATCCTTTGCATAGAACAGGATTAACAATGGCTTTTTTGGCTTGAAGTCCTATGGCGCCATATTCGCAAGCATCGATACATGCACCACACCCCATGCACCTCTTCTTATCTACGTCACAAACAGCACCTGAAACAGAAACGACATCATGTGAAAGAAGAACTGAGGCACGACCCGCAGCTCCATAAGCCTGGTTAATCGACTCAGGTATATGCTTCGGATAGTGAGCTGTCCCACACAGGAAAACGCCATCCGTGGCAAAGTCAACAGGCCTTAATTTGACATGGGCTTCTTTGAAAAAACCATCATCTTGTAAAGGGACCTTGAACTGTTCAGCTATTTTCTGACTTCCTGATGAAGGAATAACGGCAGCAGCCAAAGCAAGGTAATCGGCATCGATAGCAAGCCCCTGACCTAAAACAGGATCGGTCACTGTAACCCTTAAAAGAGTCTGTCCACCCTCTTCAACAGCTTCGACCTTAGGTTCATCATCCGGCTCATAGCGGATAAACTTTACATCTTTATCGGACGCTTCCCGGTAATAATCTTCTTTGAACCCATAGGTCCTCATATCCCGGAACAGGATGTATATATCCATCTCGGGGTTTATCTCTTTTAGTTTCAAGGCGTTCTTTATCGCCTGGCTGCAACATACCCGGCTGCAGTAATTTCTGTCTTTATTCCTGCATCCTACACATTGTATCATCACAACAGTATTGGTATTAATCAGCTTTTCGTCTCCATTAGCGATCTGTTCTTCCAGCTCCAACTGGGTCATCACCTTTTCATTTTCGCCATAAAGGTACTCAGTGGGCTTATATTCTTCAGCACCGGTAGCAATGACGGCTGCCCCATGTTTTATCTCTATATCTCGTCCTTCAGATTTCACCATGGTTATAAAGTTCCCAATATAACCGGTAGCTTCCGTGATGACGGCATCAGGATATACATGTATTAAGGGGTGCTGATAAACCTTGGCCACAAGATCATCCAAATAGGTCTGAACATCCAGCCCTTCGAGAGTGTAAGGGATTCTTCTTGCCATTCCCCCAAGATCTCTATCCTTTTCCACGAGGTAAACTTCATGGCCCTGTCCGGCTATGGAGAGGGCACAAGTCATGCCGGCTATACCTCCGCCAACCACTAACGCCGTCTTTTTGACCGTCAGCTCAATTTGCTCTAATGGCTCCAAAAGGCAGGCCCGTGCTACCGACATCCGGGTGATATCTTTTGCCTTCTGCGTAGATGCCTCTTTTTCTTTCGAGTGAACCCAGGAGTTATGTTCCCTGATATTGGCCATTTCCAGAAAATATTGATTAATTCCCGCCTCCCGGACGGTGTCCTGGAATAACGGTTCAAGGGTCAAGGGGGAACAGGCTGCGATAACCACTCGATTAAGCCCTTTTTCCTTTATCATATCTGTTATTTCCTGGGCGGAATTAGTAGCACATGAAAACATCTGTTCCTGAGCGTAGACAACATTGGGTAAGGTTAAGCAATATTCAACAACGGATGGAACATCTACCACACTTGCGATATTGGCCCCACAATGGCATACAAAAACACCTATCTTGACATCTTCTCCAGAGACATCCCTTTCCGGCGGATATATCTTTTCGGTGGTCAAATTTCCTCGCCGGTAGTCAAGGAGTTCACTAGCAAGACAACCAGCACCGCTGGCGGTAAAAACTGACTCCGGGATATCCAAAGGTCCTTGGAAGCCTCCGCTTACGAAGATTCCAGGGCAAGTGCTCTCAATAGGATTAACAGGATTGATTTCACAGAATCCGTGTGAATTGAGTTCAATACCGAACTTATCCGCCAGGCTCTTCGAATCAGCAGGAGGATTCAATCCCACGGATAATACCACCATTTCGAATTCTTCTTCTTTTACACCTTCATTGGCAGTAGAGTATCTTATTGTTACATTCTCAGTTTCCGGGTTTTCTTTTGTTATGGATACATAGCTTCTGATAAATCGAACCCCGGGAAGATCCTCTGTCCTTTGATAGTATCTCTCAAAATCTTTGCCATAGGAACGAATATCATTATGAAATATTGTACATTCTGCATCTTCGGCCTGAACTTTTGTCAAAAGGACCTGCTTCTGTGTATAGGTGCAGCATACGGCTGAACAATAGCTATTATCTCCCTCGGTAACCCGTCTGGAACCAACGCATTGAACCCAGGCTATTTTATCCGGACGCTTCCCGTCGGAAGGGCGCAATACAGTTCCTGCGTTTGGCCCGGTGGAAGACAAGAAACGTTCAAAATCAAGACTCGTCACCACGTTTGTAAACTCACCGTAGTGATATTCCTTCCTCTCCCTGGGATCGTATGGTTCTAAACCTGGAGACAAAACGATCGCCCCGACATTAATTTCAACCTTCTCAGGCTGTTGATTAAGATCTATGGCTTCATTCTCACAGACTGCCATGCAAATATTACATTTTTTATCTTGAAGATAAAGACATGCTTCAGGGTCTACGTAAGTGACAAGGGGGATCGCTTGATCAAAGTATATATGGATAGCTTTATTCGAAGACAGGTCTTGATTATATGGATCAGGTACCATGACGGGGCAGTATTCTACACAAGTAGCACAACCCGTGCATATATCCTCTTTAATATATCTGGGCTTCCTGATTAGGGTTGCCTTAAAATTTCCTGCTTCCCCTGTTATACCGTCAACGTCAGTATAGGTCAGGACCTCTATATTAGGATGCCGGCCGACCTCGACCAGTTTGGGCGCGAGTATTCAAGTAGAGCACTCATTGGTGGGAAAGGTCTTGTCAAGCTGGGCCATATGGCCCCCAATGGACGGCGATCTTTCAACAAGATAAACCTTAAAACCGGCAGTGGCAAGATCAAGAGAGGCTTGAACACCGCTGATCCCTCCACCGACAATCATGATGTCTCCAAAATTACTGTCCGCAAAACTTTTACGAAACTGTTCTATTCGTTCTTTTTCCACTTTCTATCACCTCAGCAGATTTCTTCGGATAAACCGGAAACTACAAATCTTGAATAAATTACAAATTACAATATCTAAATCTCAAATAAGATTAAAAATCAATAGTTGTTTGCCATCATTGATATTTGCAATTTGTTTATTGTGATTTATTTGCTATATCACATCATTGATAATTTCAGTGAGATCCTTAATCACTATCTTTTCATCGACCCCCATGGTTAACCTGCTATCCTCAAACATGGTAATACAGTATGGGCAGCAAGTAACCAGCTCCTCAGCCCCAACCCCTATAGCCTGTTCTATCCTAAGGTCGCTGAATCTTTCTCCCTTTTGTGTTTCCATCCAGACCCTGCCACCTCCACCCCCGCAACAGAGACTATCTACACGCGACTCAGACATCTCATTCAACTCTAACCCGGGGACCTTTTTTAAGACCTCTCGGGGCTCGTCATATATGCCGTTATGTCGACCGAGGTAACATGGGTCATGATAAGTAACTTTCTTCCTATACTCGTTCTTAAGCTCAAGCCTTCCCTCATTGATAAGCTCGAATAAATACTGAGAGACATGAACGATCTCAAAATGCACCATAAATTCGGGATACTCGTTTTTGAAGGTATGGTAGCAATGAGGAGAAGAGACAAGGATTTTCTTCACGCCATTATCGATAAACGTCTTGATATTTTCCTTGGCGAGGCGTACGAATACCTCCTCATCGCCCGTCTTGCGGATGCTTTCTCCACAGCAGTTTTCCTTCTCGCCCAGTATCCCAAAATTCACACCTGCCTTGTTAAGGATATTGGCTGTGGCTCTCGCTACCTTTTTTAATCTTGGGTCATAGCTCGGGTAGCAGCCAGGGAAATATAAAATATCCATCTCCTCGGTAAATGGTTTTACTGACAGACCTTCCGCCCAATCAGCCCTGTTTTTTCGCTCTTCACTTAAGGGATTGCCTTCGCCAACAAGACTTCCTCTTATGGCGCGGACAGGCTTGGCAGAAGTATGAAAAACTCCATATTCCGTGGCAAGCCTGCGTAAGGCTATAACGGATTCTATCTGTTCCACATCTCTGGGGCATTGCTGGGGGCATCTTCCACAGGAAGTACAAAGCCATATATCTTCACTTTCAATGTCAGTTAAACCAAACGTAGCCTGCCGGACTAACTTGCGCATACTAAAATCTCTAAACCTGTTCCACGGGCAAACACTGTCACATAACCCACATTGAAAGCATCTTTTGAAGGCGTCGCCACCCTGCGCTTTTATGACATCTATTATCTCTTTATAATCGGCTACATTCTCCACGGTCTTTCTTTATCCTCTTTGTTTTGCCTTAATGTTTCAGGTTCTTCCCCTCACTCGACCCCTTGAATCCTTGATTCCTTGAACCCTATGGGATCATACCTGATTAATTGCAGATAACGTGCTTATTTTGCCTTAATTAACTACAACTGACCGGGAGATGAACCTAATATTTCATTCTTTCATTGACATCCGGGCAACGGTTTCCATTATCTTGTCCAATCCGTATTTGTCTACCATTGATCCCAATCCTATCTCCAGATCCTCCTGTTCCACTTCTTCTTCTACTTCCTCTTCCCTTTCTTCGTATGTCAGGGCATCTCTTATACACCACTTGACACACAAGGGCTCTTCGAGAGGCGGATCATCTTCACACATATCGCATTTTAGAGGAAGACCGGAATCAGGTTCTTTGAAAATATCCCTGGATGGGCAGGAAGCCCTGCAAAAGGCACACTCATCGTATTCCTTTCCGTCAATCACATATTTATCTCTGCCCATACATTCGGCTGGAGTATACTCACCCGCGTATACAGGAATAAATACGTCTTTTAATGGATCACGAATTACCCGGATACGGGATCTTGCCGGATTATTGCCGCTATATTTTGGCTCAGCGTGAAAGGCGGAGCAGACTACCTCACAGGCCCTGCAACCATTACATAAATCAACTTCAATTTTTATCGTTTTAATTATTTTCGTTTTTTTCTCACCCATTACGGTCACCACCTCTTCACTTTATTTCTTCTCTATTTCCGTCGAAGTCTCTTTGGAAGAAGCATCTTCACTATCCGTCAAGATCCCCCTCTCTACGAAGTCTTCGCTCACGTAATCCAAATCCAATTCATGTAATGACTCTCTCGTAGGAATACCCTGATTATTCCACCCCTTAAATTTGTAATATGCATCTAAGAGCTCAGTTTCAAGCTCGGGGAACCTTTTTCGCCAATGGTCTTCAGGCGGCTTCTCATCAGCTCTTGTCAGGCCTCTTCTTATATTATAGGCCCTAAGTAAGGTTCGGTTCCTCTTAGTTATTTTCGTTAGTTCTGCTTCATCCATATCAATCCCGGCCCCTGATGAGATTAAAGTCGGGAAATTGTGTATATGATACGGAGGCTTCAGGGGGAATGACGACAAACCTGCACATACCCCGAGGGCGTCATCAATGTAGTGCATCATCTCCTGCCAGTCAACAATTTCACAGGACATCTTAACGGTTGGGTAATATGGATTTGAGTGTTCTCCGCGGAATTCCCAGTCCAGAAGATATTGCTTAAACTTTTCATCAGGAACCTGGATCCAATCCTTTACAAACGCTTCTCTCTCCTCCATCGTGGCAAAAGGCGCCTGGGGGAAACTCCCTTCAATCTGGGTAATGTTTATCTTCTCGCCGGTACAATACATAAGGAAATACACGGGATTCAGCATTCCCAGTTTGAGAGGGAGCTGCTCATGTTTCTTGATATTATTATGAGCATATTCTTCCGCGTCCTTACCAATCTTTTGGGCAGCCCAATGAGTGCCATTGGCTAAGACATCTCCTATCCCTTCCCGCCGGACAATTCTGTCAAGTAACCAGTAAAATTTTTCCTCGTTATCGGACGGGCATGCTTCATAAGCGGACGTCCCTGCAAAGTCCTCGTCAGTCAAAATACCGGCTTCTTTAAGCTCAAAGCCGAAGGCCATAGTTTGCGGGGTTGAAAATCCGTCCAATCCATACTCCGTAGCACGTTGGGCGATTTTAAAACCAAAATCCAGGTCTGAAAAGGCCGCCATTAGATAGGTAAGTTTTGAGAAGCATTTCATCATATAGGTTGGAGTTCCCGGGGAGGAAACTATTGCCCCGCATGTCATCGGACAGTTATAGCAACTTATTAACCGCGTCAGCGCAGTGTCTTGAGTATTCCCCCACTCCTTTTCGACTTCTTCGTTCCAGAAATCTTTTCTGCGGGTGCGGGCATTTCCCCAGGCAAAATTCTCGGTGTGCCACTTCTCATCATGGAGTTTCATCTCTTGCGGTGACCCAAGCCCGGCGAGAATGGGCATTACCCCCGGAACCGGCTTGTCATCCCGGTCTTTTATATGTTCCAGCACTCCGTCGCAAATATCCATAAATTCATCCGGTCGGGCAATATTGATGTCCTTTGTCCCGCGAACAACTATCGCCTTTAACCGTTTGTCTCCCATAACGGCACCTACTCCCAATCGACTGGCACTAGACCTGCCCTGCTCGATGGAAGCCGTATAGACCCTGTTTTCACCGGCCAGGCCGATAGCAGCCACCTGGGCGTTCGGCTCCTTCAACTCCTCTTTAATGAGTTCCGCGGTTTCAACAGTGCCTTTACCCTGCAAATGAGTGGCATCACGTAATTCCACCTTGCCATTGTTTATCCATAAATAAACCAGATTGGGAGACTTGCCGCGAAAGATCACTTTGTCATAACCGGCATATTTCAATTCCGGCGCGAAAAATCCCCCCATCATTGAATATGCCATCAACAAAGTCTGAGGAGAAATAGTAGAAACAATGGTACGATTAGCACCAGGAGCAGGTGTGCCACATAAAAGACCGGTGCTGAATATCAGTAGATTTTCGGGAGAAAAGGGTTCAACTTCAGGTGGAACCCTGTCCCACAATATCTTGGTGTTAGTGCCTAACCCCCCCAGATAAAGCTCTGTTAATCCGGGGTCGGTTTCTACCCGCTCAATGTTTCCCCGGGATAGATCAATTTCTAAATTAAATCCTGTCTCTGCGTACCTCATTTTTTTACCCCTTAATATAAATTACCTGTATCCGTGGTATACTTTTTGATTAATCATGGGTTTCATGCACTTAACTCAAAACAACCTTCACCATCGGGTGAATGTTGTTATTCAGCTTAATACGATGTCCTCATATAGCTACATTGTAGCTACGTGTCAAGAAAAAAAACAACAACATTAAAATTCATATATCATTTTCAAACCTCTTCATCGCTCCATTTCATAACGAACAATTTTTTACAAAATCAAGGGCTCAGGGATTGAATATTGTGAAAAAGTGTCTTCTTTGTCAAGAAACTTAGAAACTTAAGGGATGTCCCGCTTTACGCTTTACGTTTTATATTTCTTCTTGACACGTAGCTACGATGTAGCTAAATTGTAGCTAAATCTTGCGTTGGCCGGCAAATGAAATCGATTTTGAAGTTTTTAATGTACGAAATTATTGTTTTTTTTGCGTGGACAGACCTTTTGTGGAAAGAAAC
Organism: Thermodesulfobacteriota bacterium; assembly: GCA_034660135.1. GTDB lineage: Bacteria > Desulfobacterota > DSM-4660 > Desulfatiglandales > Desulfatiglandaceae > JAYEIR01. Next base: position 35,962 of record JAYEIR010000101.1, on the reverse strand, counting down.
ACATCAAAATGCTCAATCACAAAAAACTGACAAATGAAAACAAACAAGATGTTGCTCCTGAGAGAGAACAGGACAAGGTCAGGTTCGAGGTCTATGGCGAAGAAATGGCGGAAAAGATAGTAAAACTGAGCGGAAATAGCGGTCGTGTTTATCTGCCGCCGGATTGGGTCGGGTGCCGTGTGAAGATAATCAGGATTGATTCTCTGAAGGTTCATTAGTCTCCATGGATGATTTGTTGAAAAATCTGGTAATAAGAAAGATTGTGCCGGAAGACGCAGATGGTATCGGCAGGATTGAGGGCGCTATAACCAAATCGCCTGCCAAATGCGATTTCAGGCAAATCGCCAGATATCAGGTTCAGGAGAAAGAGGGTATCAGTTTTGTGGGAGAGATTGATGGCAAGATCGTGGGCTACATGATCAGTTATGTTGTGTATGGTATGTTTGGTCTTGAAAAGAGCGCGTGGATTGCCACTATGGGGGTTAACCCCAAGTTTATGGGCCAGGGCATCGGGAAAAGACTGGCAGAAAAAATATTCCTTGTGTACAAGGAAAAAGGCATAAAGCATATTTTTACATCTGCACGGTGGGATTCTGTTGACCTTTTGTCTTTTTTCAAGACATTGGGCTTTGATCGGAGTAATTTTATTAACCTCACAAAAGAGCTGGATCGTTAACGGAATTGTCGGGATTACTTTTTTGACTCTCTTTGACTCTCTTGGAAGATTTCGGGCACGGAAATACCTTCCTCCTCTATGGGGGCATTGAGGTGCTTTTTATCATCTTTTTCCTGGTCTTCGTCCCCGAGACAAAGGGCGTTTCCCTGGAAAAGATAGCCTCAAACCTCTTGGCAGGCAAAAGGCTCAGAGAAATTGGACAATGAGCCGTTAGCGCCCATCCAGTCTGCTCAGGGCAAAGGTGTAAGCACCAATTGAAACGGCACGCATAGTTCCCAGTTTGGTTGTCCCGACTCCAACGCGTTTCAAGGAGTCATACCTGATCTTGCGATTGCTGAAGGGGACCATGATTTCACAAGGATTGCCTTCAACAAACCCCTTCAGATCATTCTCACTGTTCAGGTTGAATACTTCAATTTCCAGATGCTCTAAGAACGATCCGGCCATGGTTTTGTATTTCTTATTCATCTCAGATGATTCAGGCGATTTCTGGACCAAACTTGATCCTGCCGGCACTGGCAAGTTATGGAACTCTATCGCTTCTTCCGGAGACGGAAATAAATTGATCGCCACCGTGTTCGGGGGTCATATTTATACGGGTGAGTATTTCTAAGATGGCTTAGAGATACTTCTATGCGTATTGTGAGAGAGCACCTCCCAGGATAGTCTTATCCGGCCATACCCACAGGCCGCCTTTCAGTACCATTCGGGCGAGGTAGAGACCATCTACGCCAATACGGGCACCTGGACTCAAAGCCGATGACCTGGGTGGAGATCGAAATCAACGACGGTAATAGTGGCCGAAGATATTATACGGTGGCTCTGTGGTTTTACGGGGAGAGTTCGCCTAAACAGTCGGGCATGGTGTCCGTTCAGTCTGAGCAGGGGTATGTGATCCGGCACAGGTGATGCCCTTGTGAACTCCGCCACAGGTGGCCTGATCCCAACGCTCGACAACGCTCCAACGCTAAAAGATTTATTTTGCCTCGTAAGTCGTTTTGGAGCTAATGTCCTTTATGTGTTTTCCACAGATAAACAATGATCCTTATAATAGAGACGAAGATAACGAACAGGGCAAATAGGTCCCCAAAACAGGTATAAAATGTGGAAGGAGACCTGGATATATCAACGGAGGCCTTGATGACCTCTTTATTAAAGAGAGTGCCCTGCTCAAGAATATTGCCCTGTCGCCCAATGAATGCGCTGAAACCTGTGTTTGCCGCACGCACCATTGGAGTCCTGTTTTCTACAGCACGAAAAACAGCCATGCTCAAATGCTGGTATGGGGCGCTCGTCATCCCAAACCACGCGTCGTTTGTGAGGTTGACTAAGATGTTGGCACCTTCCCGGACGTGTGTGCGCGCCGGCTCAGGAAAAATCGCCTCAAAGCATATCAAGACGCCTGCGGAAAGATCGCCCTGGCTCAAAGGCATCACCTTGTTGCCGGACTGAAAATCCCCTGCCGCAGGAACCAGCCGGCTTACAAAGAACAAAAATTTCTTAAGAGGGACGTACTCACCAAAAGGCACGAGGTGCACCTTGTCATAGTATTGTACTGTCTGAGTTTCAGGGGAAATAAGATACGCGCGGTTGTAGTATCTCGTAATGCCATCAGTCCTCTTGTATGCGGGGCTGCCGAAGAGCAGAGATTCTCCTGACTCCTCTGCAAGAGAAAACATTCCTGGTGAAAATTCCCTGTTGTTCTGGAAGAAGAACGGCAATGACGTCTCAGGCCATACAATCAGCCCTGGCCGAAAGTCATAGGTCGAACGGGTCAGGCCCTGGTAGGTTTTCATGGTCTCGGTTTGGTAGGCCGGGTCCCATTTTATAGACTGGTCGATATTACCCTGGATAATCGCGGTCCTGAGATATCGGCGTGATCTGTTGTTGGTTTGTTCTTTCAACAGACAATAGTGGCCGTACCCTAATGTCCCGGCGATTACAATGACGACAAGGAGGACATCCCATTTCAGGGAGCCACCGGCCTTGCCGTAATCTTTGGAAATGAGGCGGTAGATAAATCCATTTACAAGAACGATGACAAAAGACAGCCCATATACTCCGGATAGGTCTGCGATTTGAATGATGTTCAGATGCGTGTATTGGGTGTGTCCCAGCAGACACCATGGGAACCCTGTCAAGAGGTGTGCCCTTAAATATTCGAGACTGACCCAGAAAGCCGGTATGAATATCAGAACGGAACGTGATCCTTTAAGCCAGGTGCATAGGGTGGTGAAAAGGGCAGGGTACAGTGCCAGATAGAGGCACAAGAGAAGGAACGTGCCAAGGCTTGCAACAAAATTGAGATTTCCGTAATGCCCAAGCACAACCACAATCCAGTAGATGAGCGTGAGATAATGGGCAAGGCCGGCGTAGAATCCCAGTTTAAAGGCCTGTGAGGGTGATTGATTCTTAAGGGATCCGAGCAGAGGCACCAGGGCGAACCATGCGATCCATTCAAACTTTGCGGGCGGGAAAGCTGCTGTTAGCATCAAGCCGGAAAGAAGGGCCAATAATACTCTGCGGGTTGAAATGGGGGCTTTTGATAATGGCGATGTGTTATGCACAATGGGCCGTTTATGATTCATGCGTATCTGCTCAATAAGCGGGGTTTACAGGCACTGGAGTCTCTTTTTTTCTTTATGCCCCAACAGGCTGTTTCCTAACGGGCGCTTGCAAAACGGCTTACCTTAAGGCCGTCTCCTGGTTAACAGGATAAATGGGGTAGTAAGCCGTTTTGCTGCGGCCCTGCTGTGAACCATATTAAGGGCCTAAAGCAAAAAAAGAGATTCCGGTGCCTGTCTCGTATGCCGCTAATTATTGAGCTGTTACATCCATGCATCGTAACTGGTTATTAGTCTGAAGGCTGAGGATGGGTCTTGCGGGTGATGATGACCTTGTCAATTTTCCGCTGGTCCGCACTTTTAATGGTGAATACAAGATCTTTGAAGGTAACTGTTTCATCCACTTCTGCAATCCTTCCGAGAAGGTTGATTATAAGTCCGCCTACAGATTCAAAATCTCCCTTTGGCAACTCGATTCCGAAATGTTCCTCTAATTTTTCTACTTCCAAACGGGCGTCCACAAGGATTGATTCATGATCAATTGTTGATATGAGGGCTTCCTCGTTATCGTGCTCGTCCATGATTTCACCTACTATCTCTTCAATAATATCTTCGATGGTGATAATGCCTGCCGTTCCCCCGTATTCATCAGTGCCTATGGCCAGATGGGTCTTTTTTTCTTTCAGGTCTTTCAATAACTCACCGATATTCTGGATTTCGGGGGTAAAATAGGGTTTTCTGATGATATCAAGCGGGATCTTTGAAGAAGGGTCTTCCCCCCACAGCCTCAAAAGATCCTTTGCATGAAGGATGCCCACAACATTGTCAATATTCTTGTTATAGATGGGGATTCTGGTATGGCCGCACTTGGTGACCAGTTTGATTATTTCACCAAGGGTGGAGTCATCTGGTGCGGAGGAGATATCTATTCGAGGAATCATGATGGAATGGGCCTTGGTTTCCTTCAGGTCGAGAACCCCGGAGACCATATGGGATTCTTCATCGCTGATAAGGCCCTTTGCCTGTCCTTCATCCATGAGATCATGGATCTCATCTGTTAGGTCACTGCTCTTCCCCAAATGAATCTTTTTCTTGATCAGCGATTTGATTAGAGACAATAAACCCTGTTCTGAATCATCTTGCAAAAATAATTCTCTCCTGTTCCGGTGTAACCAAAAACCAAATTATAATCCTCGAAATATTGTAACTGGTTGTTAGTCTTTAACCTATCTACCAGTTACTAAAATTCTATTTTTATCTGTATTCCGTGTCAAGGTCTTTCCAAAAAAAGGGTACAAAAGGTAGACCCTAACTCCCTTATTTCCATTCAGGAGTTACGGTCTCAATCACTTTTACAGGAGAGGTTGCGGTCCTTTTCAAGAGCCCAATTAGCGCTGATCCAACCGCTGAGACGGAAAGGGCCGTCACCTCAGGATCTGCCATATCACCACTCACCTTAATAGGAATAGAGAAAAGGGTACCGTCAAGGATATAGTTTACCAATGGAATATGATTAATGATCCAGTTCGCGGTCTTCATGGGAGCCACCAGGACCGTGAGATCCAGCTTTTTTTCAATTATATCAATATCACCCTCAAAGGCGATGTCCAGGGAAACGCCATCTATGGCCCCTTCCTTTAGCAGGAGTTTGCCATCTTTAAGTTCACCTTTTACCTTTGCAGAATAGAACTTAAAGCCTTCGTCTTTGAGATCGGGAAGCTTACCCCTGAACACCTCGGTAACATTGAGATAAGCGAAAATGTTTGTCCACATTGAACTCCGGTTGATTTGTCCATCTTTAGCGCTAAATTCCAGATTTCCCCGGACCCACTCTGCTAACTCTTCAGGCTTTCCTTTCCCTGTGATTTCCCCTTTCATGTCAAAAACGGCGGTTATCTCCTCATCCGTCAGGCATTGGGCCGTGGGATTTAGTTGCTGATTTTGGGCAAGAGGTTTGAAGTCGAGCCAGACCTCATTGGGGGTTATTTTCATGACCCCGGGCGTTGAAATACCGCAAAGGCCGGCTTCAGTGACTGCCACCTCAATACCGTCTTCGCCGAATGAGATATTTGCGTTAAAGGGGCGCCAGGTGAATTCTCCATACTTGAAGTAGTCTGCTTTGAGACGAACGGTTCCCTCCACAGGGGGGTGCCATGCCTTTTTGGCCTGCTTTCCGTCCTTGTCACTCTCCTTTTTCTCGAATGCCTTGTTGATGTTTCCCCAGTCAATACCGTCTGATGTAAGGGCCAAATCAAGCAGTATCCCTTTCTCTCCAAAGTGGAGCTTCCCATTGAGTTGCCCGTGTCGGTCATTCCAGGTAAGGCCGGCTGATTCCACGTTGACGCTGTTTTGGTCGGCATTTAGAGAGATGCCCTCTATTTTTATGGGCAGGTCTAATTCCGGATAGTCGAGGCCTCCGCCCTGAAATCTTCCTTGTACCGTGGACTGCATGGGCTGGTCCTTGAGGACGCGGGCCTTAAAATCGCCCTTGATCCAGCCTGTCAGAATTCGGTTCTCTGCCAGCAGGTTATCTAAGGTCGCTTTTTGTACATTTCCGGCAAAACCTATGTCAAAGATATCTTTTTTGAGATTTAGACTGAGCGAGGCATGTGATTCTTTGTCTTTGATCAGGAGTTGGGTAATCTTCAATTCCTCTGGTCCTTTGCACAGCTCTATGGAAACTTCAGGCCCTCCTGTTACTACCAGATCCCCTTTGAAAGAGGTTTCGCCATTTCTGCGCCAGGTTAGATGGGCCTTTGAAACGTCCAAGGGTGATTTGACCCTGAGGTAGCCCGGTAACTCGATAAGATCAGAGGCCCATCCGATTGCATCCGGCCCCAGGTCGCCCTCAAAGGTGGTTTCCAGCATTCTCAGGCCTTCCATATATCCTTTCAAAGCAGCCGTAAGTCTTAGTTGGGCATCCGAACTCTTTAACCCTACATCCTGAAAAACAAGGGTTTTGGAATCTGCCTGAACGCCTCCCCGGACCACGGTTATCGGTCCCGGCAACAGGGTTGAATGTACGATAATATCCTTGAAATCGGCCTGTGTATTAAAATGCCATTTTTGGGGACTAAGGAGCAGGCCTTTAATATCCAGGTTGTCTATGCTCAGGTGACCCTTTACACTCCCAATCTCTTTCAGGTGCTTTCGTAAGCCTTCAAAGGAAGAAATCCAGGGATAGATCTCATCCAACAAGATGTCCACCTTGCCGGATGTAATCTCTATATGGGGCTCCTTTTCCAGCTCCCAATCCGCCCTGCCGGATAGCTCGGAAAAGGAGGTCTCCCCCATTTTACCCCTTTGGTTTTTCACCTCAATACCGGTGTCATCATAGGAAACCCCACCCTCATAAATTTGCAGGGGATAGGGGAGCCTCTCGTCAATACAGGATAGATTCATTTCCGAAATATCCACGCTCACCTTCATCCGCGAGGTGGTGCCGTCCAAAAGCAATCTTCCCACAGCTTCGCCTTTAACCCCCTTTATCTGTGCGAGATGCTCCAAAAAAGACTTGTTATCAACGATACGCTTCAAAATGGGAGGGACCTGTGCCAGATCAGCCTTTACAATGGCATCCAAATGAAAAGGTGCGTCTTTTCCCTCAAGGCCCAGTTTCAATCCGGCTTTATTCGTATGGGTCTTGCCCATGCTTGCCTCAAGCCCTTCCCCTTGGAGTATCCCCTTGGAAATGACCACATCACCTATGACATTCGTCAAATCCAGGTCTACACCCGGCACAAAGATCTGCCCGTCAAGCATGCGACCCTTTATGAGTATGTTCTTAAGTTCTTCAAGGGAAGCCAGGGAATTTCCCTTTGAATTAAAGGTGATCACAGGGACCTTGCCTCCCTTCACAATGGCAAAGATGTCTTGTGCAGGCGGGAGTTCACCTGCCATGGAAAGGGCCACTTCCCGGAGGGAATGAACATCAATATCCTTCCCCTCCAGCTTCAACACCACCTGTCCGGGGTCTTGATCCATAGAAAACGTCCCTGTCAGAGACAGTCGAGGATACTCAAGATTCAACTCTGAAAGAGATATTGATGCCTTCCCCTCTTCCATATCCACTGACCCCTTCATGCATACTCCCTTGAGTACCGTTTTGTTGTCTTGTTTCTGCAGTGTCAAGTAGGGGATGGAGCTTTGCATCTCTGTCTGGATGGACTTGAGCCCATCGGCCTTGAAAGAGAGATTCAGATCCATCTCTGAATCTCCAATTTGTAAGGGTGCTTCGGGGAGCAGGTAATCTGCCAGGGTGTGTGGACTGAAATGATTCAATTGAATCTGACCGTCCGTCTTCAGGTCAGTTAGATCCAATGTGCCCTTGATTGAAATGCCGTCCCAGAGATTCGATTTGCAGGCCAGGTCAATTTTCATCTGTTTTGATGCACTACGGATGTGCCCCTGAATCTCACTGAACCAGAAGAGGGAAGTTTCCTCTTTTACAAGATCTATCCTCCCATTTGCTATTTGAAACGCAAGGCCTTCTGTTTGCGTAGCTATTGGACCCAAGGCCCGGGCCAGCTCTTTCTCAAAATCTCTCTGAGGAAATGGTATGGGGATCCCCTTTTGTCGTTTTTGGGTGGCTGGTAGCTGGATCTTCACATGAGGTTTTTGGACACGGAGTTGGGCAATCTGCAGTTTGCCTGTTATGAGAGGCCATATCCGCGGATAAACCGTGATGGAGCCCACTGCAGCAGAGACCTTTCCCGGGATGACAAGGCTGCCTTGATGAATCACAACATGAGGAAGAGGAAAAAAGGAGAGATCAATCCCGGCAAGTTTGGCCTGACCGCCCGTCCTGGCGGACAGGTCGGTCAGGATTTTATCCTTCATGGACTGTGAATTAATGATCTTAGGTGCAAACAGAATGAAGGCTATAAGAATGAGAAAGAGGACCCCCACGCATCCTGAGATAAGTACATAGATTTTTTTTCGCCGGCCCATAGAGCCTCTCCCTGCCGTTTTCTCAAAGACAATCCTGTAAGGGCTGACGGGTAGTTGATGTCCTGTTCAGATTGCTGTCTTCGATCAGGTTGCACCCGGTTGATGAGCAGCGGGTCATCGGCACTACAATGCCTCCTTGCCGCAATTCCCAATTCACCCCGTAGAGAAAGCTCTTGAGCGTGGGGTAGCAGTCCTTTGTTCCAACCCCTGTCAGCGTGTACAACATTACCCAACTCGCTGTAATAATCAAGGCAAAAAAACGACCCTGAACCTTTGAACCCTGAACCCGTGAACTGTTACTTTAAAAGAGATCCTTCTGCCCTCTGTCCGGGTGAAAGCCATAATTAGAATTGCTACTTCGTAAAAATATGTCTTGACTGTGGCATTTTAGTATAATATCATATTTTTTTGATTAATCCAGGAATCGCGGGCGGGCATATCTCAGATGGTAGAGTACAAGCTTCCCAAGCTTGGTGTCGCGGGTTCGAACCCCGTTGCCCGCTCCATTCTTTTTGGATTCAGGTATGGCCTGATACCCTTTTTGAGGTTGCAGCCATGGCATTGGCAAAGGTTGGCCCAACTTCGAATTGCGGACTTGGCGGTTATTTTTCCATATTCCTTTAAGGAGGTTATGTAAAAAGCGCTTAATATTTTAGTCTGCAGGTAGAAAAGGGAGCGGGCCTCAAAGCCCGCTTTTTTATTGTAAACAGGGATTTGGAATACGGGATCAAGTCCGCTTTTTGGATTATTTATTGTCATTCCGGGTTGCTGCATTGGGGTTTCGCACATGTCAGACGCCGTTGATTCAGACATAAAAGACGTAACCTTGCTGGTTGAACCAGTTCTTGTTGAAATGGGCTTTGAGCTTGTGGACGTTCAGTATCTTTCAGAGCACGGCAAGATGGTGCTTAGGATCTATGCTGACAGGGACGGTGGCATTACGCTGGATGACTGTGCGCTCTTGAGCAGAGAAATCGCCGATTTGCTTGACGTGAAGGATATAGTTCAACATGAATATGTTTTGGAGGTTTCGTCACCCGGCCTCAATAGACCTCTCAAAAGGGAAAAGGATTTTCTCTCGGCCGTTGGCAGGAAGGTTAAGATCAAGATGGTCAGGTCCTTGGACGGGCAGCGAAATTTTACTGGGAAATTGCGAGTGTTCCAGGACGGGATACTGCATATTGAGACAGTGAAGGATCTTTTTCTGTTGCGTTGGCAGGATGTGGAAAAGGCGAACATAGTATACGAATTCGAAAATTGAAACATTCATAATCCACCAGCCTGAAATCCTGTGGGGTGTCTTGGGAACTGGTGGCTGAGTGTTTAACAAAAGTGTTGCGGAGCAAGTCATGGTATCAGACCTAACAAAGGTGATTGAGCAAGTAAGTCGTGAAAAGGGAGTTGAACCGGAGGTGTTGGTTGAGGCCCTCGAAGAGGCGGTGAAAGCTGCAGCTCGCAAGAAATTTGGCCCGGATTATGATCTGGAAGTCAATTATAACAAGGAATTGGGAGAAATTGAGGTATTTGAGTTCAAAGAGGTAGTGGAAGAGGTAACCGACGGCCATATCCAGATATCTCTAAAGGAAGGACTGGAGTTGGATCCTGAAGCGGAGGAGGGAGACAGCCTTGGCATTAAGATGGATCCTGATACATTTGGAAGAATCGCTGCCCAATCGGCCAAACAGGTTATTATGCAGCGTTTGAAAGATGCTGAAAGAGACATTATATACGACGACTTTAAGGACAGACGCGGAGAAATTGTGAATGGTATTGTCCAGCGGTTTGATAGGGGGTCTATTGTTGTCAATCTTGGTCGGACAGAAGCAGGGCTGCCATTCAAGGAGCAGGTTCCAAAGGAATCATATAAACAGGGGGATCGGATTAGGACCTATATCTTAGATGTTAGGCAGTTTAGTCGTGGTTCACAGATTATCCTTTCTCGTACTCATCCCAACTTTGTGTCAGGGCTTTTTGAGAATGAAGTCCCGGAGATTGCTGAGGGTATTGTCGAGATAGTACAGGTTGCGAGAGAACCGGGATTACGATCAAAGATAGCTGTTGTATCCAAGGATCCTGATGTGGACCCTGTGGGTGCGTGCGTGGGAATGAAAGGGTCCAGGGTCCAGGCGGTTGTGCAAGAACTGCGGGGCGAAAAAATAGACATCGTGACATGGGATTCTGATGATGCCAGATTTATATGTAATGCCCTTTCACCTGCTGAAATTATAAGGGTAATCGTTGATGAGGATAATCACTCCATGGAGGTAGTTGTCCCTGATGACCAGTTATCCCTTGCTATCGGCAAGAGAGGTCAGAACGTACGGTTGGCCTCCAGGCTAACCGGATGGAGATTAGATGTGACCGGGGAAGCGATCTACAATCAGAGTCTCAAAGACGGTCATAGCTCTCTTCTTGATCTGCAAGGAGTGGGGGAAAAGCTGGCTTCTGATCTCTATGAGGCGGGCTTCACGTCTGCAGCAGATGTTGCAGGGGCCACTGTTGAGGACCTGATTGCTGTTGATGGAATTGGTGAGAAAACAGCACATGGACTAATTGAGGAAGCAAATAGGCACATCCAAGAACAAACTCCTGATATGAGTTCGGCGGAAGATGCGGAAACCGAGGAATCAACGGTGCTTGATCCTTCTGAGGCCGGGATCGAAGAAGCGATCAGTGCAGATGAGATGCAAAACGAAGATGACTTGCCAAACAACAAAGAAGGGTCCGGTGAAAACGCGGGGAATGGGCAGCTCTAAGGGACACATACCAACCAGGACATGTATATCGTGCGGAGCAAAACGAAGTAAAAGGGATTTGATCCGGTTAAGACTGGATGTTCAGGGATTAGTAGTGCGGGATGATCGTGGGAAAGGACCAGGCAGGGGGGCATATGTGTGTCCAAACAAGTCTTGCTGGGATGGCTTGAGAAAAGGCAGGCGACTGAACAGAGCCTTTAATAGGGAAGGACCAATAGTTATTCATCCGGATCTTCGGACCATGGATAACAGCCTAACAGCTAATAGCTAATAGCAACTCTTGCCGGCAATCGACATTGTCCAAAAAAATTGTCACATTTTTACAGCAATTTACGATCTCTGGTTAGTATTTTTTTAAGGGGAATTAGACGGGTTCAAAGGTATTAATTTTTGGGGGAAAATATGACTAAGGTCAGAGTATATGAACTGGCTAAAGAACTCAATATGGAAAGCATGAAACTCGTGGAAGATCTGGTTGCCGGCGGCATGAGTATTAAGAACTATATGGCTACACTTGACGAGGAATCCGTTGCCAGGGCAAAAGAGATTATTTCCGGGGCTATTTCCAAAGAAGAAGTAATTGAAGAAAAGAGAGTAAAGCCTCGTGTTATTCGCCGGAGGAAGAAGAAGGCTGTTGAGCAAGAGATTTCTTTGGTACAACCGGAAGAAGCAGCGAAACCTTTAGAGACAGAGGCCTTAGAGGAAGCCAGAGAAAATGCGGAAATTGAAGAAGAGCCTGTTCCTAAGGGTGCGCAGGAAATAGATCTGTCAGCAGGAAAGGAAGTTGCCCAACCTGACGGTATGAAGCGGGAACCGGTAGCCGGGCCGGAGAAAGCCCCTCGGATAGATACTGTAAAGCATGAGCCAGGGGTCCCTGATGAAAAAGAGGTCAAACCCGTTGCAGGAACTAAGGGTAAGGCCAAGAAGACCAGAAAGAGAAAAATTGAACGACCGGCCAGGATCGTCAAGTTGCCCGAAAAGAGACCTTCGGGTGATGTGGTGACTACCAGGGCAAAAAAGGAAAAACCCGATACTGTTTTGAAACCGGCTGCACCTGGTTTGCCTTCTCCTAAGGTAATGAAGGAGGTCACTGAAAAACCCAAAAAGGCAAAATTCGGCAAAAGGAAAGGAGATAGGGAAAAAGAAAGGAAGGCAACCAACGACAAAGGCATATTCCGCAAGCGAAAAAAAGAGATTTATGAAAAGTCTGATCTATACCAGGGCAGGGGTCTGAAGCGGAAGTTAAGGAGAGATGGCAAAAAGGCCAAGGACATTGCTAAGGGAGGCGCACACACTGAAATTACTGTTCCCAAGGCGATCAAGAGAAGGATAAAGGTTCAAGAATTCGTCACGGTCTCTGAACTGGCCAAGGCGATGGGAATAAAAGCGGCTGAATTAATAAAGAAATTGATGGGTCTGGGTTTTACAGGCGATATTAACAAGTCGGTTGACTTTGAGACTGCGTCTGTAGTGGCAGATGATTTTGCCTATGAGCTGGAATTGGATGTATTCGAGGAGGAGCGTCTTATCCTCGAGGAGGAAGATCAACCCGAAGATTTGAGCCCAAGACCACCTGTTGTGACTATTATGGGCCATGTGGATCACGGGAAGACCTCACTGCTTGATTATATAAGGGAATCTAACATCATAGGTGGAGAATCAGGTGGTATCACCCAACATATCGGGGCCTATTACGTCAATACAGAAGGGGGGGATATTACTTTTTTGGACACTCCAGGGCATGAGGCATTCACTGCTATGCGGGCAAGAGGTGCCAGGGTCACGGACCTCATTGTTCTGGTTGTTGCAGCAGATGATGGCGCGATGCCGCAGACAAAGGAGGCCATTAATCACGCACGGGCAGCCCATATCCCGATCGTTGTGGCAGTCAACAAGATTGATAAGCCGGAGGCCGATCCGGAGAAGGTGAAAAGGGGGTTGGCAGACCTGGGCCTTGCTCCTGAAGAGTGGGGTGGTGACACCATTTATGCTCATGTTTCGGCGAAGACGGGCGACGGTGTTAATGAGCTGTTGAGCCTTATATCACTACAGTCTGAAATGCTTGAGTTGAAAGGCAATGCCAATAAACGAGCAAAGGGTACCATTATTGAAGCAAGGTTGGATAAAAGCAAAGGCCCTGTGTCTACAGTGCTCATCAGGGACGGGAGTTTAAAACAGGGTGAATATTTTGTTTGCGGAGAGCATTATGGCCGGATAAGGGCCATGCTCAATCATACCGGAATGAAAATGAAATCAGCAGGCCCTTCTGTGCCTGTGGAAATATACGGCATATCCGGCGTTCCAATGGCAGGTGATGAGTTTGCTGTTGTTGAGGATGAGAAGCAGGCGAGACAGATTGCCGAGCACCGCAGGAACAAGGCCAGGAAGCCGGAAGCAGCAAAGAGAGATGTGGTAAGTCTTGATGACTTATTTGAGAAGATGAAGCAAGGAGAGGTCAAGGAACTCGATATTGTCTTAAAGACTGATGTCCAGGGTTCGCTGGAAGCTGTTGCTGATACACTGGTTAATCAGAGTACAGAGGATGTCAAACTCAAGGTCATCCATGCTGCGACGGGTGCTATTACGGAATCCGACGTGATGCTTGCTTTTGCCTCAGGTGCTATTATTATTGGCTTCAACGTAAGGGCCAATCAGCGTGTTTCCGAACTTGCGGAAAGAGAAAATGTGGATATCCGGTACTACAGTGTAATTTATGATGTCGTCAAAGATATGCGTTTGGCAATGACGGGTCTCCTGGAACCGGTTTATAGAGAGAAAATAATGGGGCGTGCTGAAATCAAAGAAATATTCAAGGTTCCTAAACTTGGTGCGGTCGCGGGATGTCTTGTTTCCGACGGTCATATCGAGCGCAATGCCAATGTAAGGCTATTGCGTGACGATATAGTTGTTTTTGAGAGCAGAATTTCTTCGCTCAGACGTTTTAAGGAAGATGTTAAAGTTGTACGGTCGGGATATGAATGTGGCATCGGCATGGAGAATTATAACGATATTAAGCCGGGAGATGTCTTTGAAGTCTACGAGAAGGAAGAGTTGGAAGCGGAACTGTAACAATGGTTGTGGGTACTATAAAAATCGAATTCCATCTATCGGACAACCGATCTTTAAAGGGTAAGCGAAAGATCGTAAAAAGTATGGTAGGCAAGGTAAGATCCAGGTTTAATGTATCTATTGCGGAAGTCGGGTCAAATGATAAGTGGCAGAAAATAGAACTGGGTATCAGCGCGGTAGGAAATGACAGGCGACATATTGATTCATCACTTAACAATATCCTCGGGTTTCTTGATTCGCTTTATCTTGCAGAGATCGTTAGTACAGACATGGAGATTATTAATTTATGAATCATCTCCAAACGAATTAACAGGGTTCAAGGGGTCAGGGCATGCTGGCTGGCAAAAGAGCGGTGAGAGTTGGTGATCAGATTTTAAAGGAGATTGCCTTTCTTCTTTTGGAAAAGATCAGAGATCCGAGGATCCAAGGGGTCACGATTACCGGAATCAGTTTGAGCAACGATCTCAAGCGGGCAAAGATATATTACAGCGTGATGGGAGAAAAGGGGGAGATCAAAAGAGCCCAGGCCGGCCTGGACAGTGCCAGGGGATTCGTCAAAAGGGAAATCGGTCTGCGTATGTCACTAAAGTACATGCCTGAAATCAGATTCGTGCATGATCCGTCTCTGCGAATCGGCAGTCATATGGACAGGGTGTTTGAAGAAATCCACAAAGCAGAAGCAGAAGAAACAGGACGTGATAAAGAGTCAGGTGATGAGCCGCAGGTTACTAAATAAGATAGCTTCCGTTTTGAGGGAAGGCAGGTATTTTTTGCTCATAACCCATGAAGATCCGGACGCGGACGGCATTGGTTCTATGCTTGCCCTTGGCAGGGCCCTGATAAACTCAGGAAAGGATGTGATCCTTTTGAGTGAGGAGCCGGTGCCTGCTCCTCTCAATCTTTTGAAAGGGAGCGACATTATCTGCCAGCGCTGTAATTTAAGAAAAGACTTTGATGCTCTTATAGTCCTGGATTGCGGCAAGATGAAAAGAATGGGACGTTTCCATAAGAGAATCAAAGGGCATGGGATATTGATAAATATTGACCATCATGCATCCAATGACTTTTTCGGGGATTTGGATCTTGTTGATGCAAACAGTTCCTCAACTGCTGAATTGGTGTTCAGGGTGATAGAGGCGGCAGGCCTTTCCGTGGACCGTGATATAGCTGAAAATATATTTGCTGCTATTCAGGCTGATACCGGCTGCTTCACGTATGACAACACTACCCCTGATTCTCTTAGGATAGCCGCAGAGATGATGTCGTATGGAGTCAGGCCCTGGGAGCTCTCCCGGAAGATAATGTACACATGCAGCGTTTCACGCTTAAAATTGTTGGAAATGGCCCTCAGAGACATCGAATTCTACAATGAAGGCAAGATCGGTGTAATGACACTCTCAAAGGAGATGTTTGAAAAGGCCGGGGCGTATCGAATGGATAGCGAGGGGTTCGTTGATTACCCCCGGTTTGTTTCGGGCGTTGAAATAGGTGTTTTGATCCGTCAGACAGGCAAGGATACTTACAAGTTCAGTCTTAGGTCTAACAACACGGTAGATGTTGGCAGGCTGGCATCCAGATTCGGAGGCGGGGGACATATGAGTGCCGCAGGGTTTGAGCGTCAGGGGCCCATTGGAGTTCTGAAGAGAGATCTCCTGGAAGAATCGAACAGGTCTTTGGATGGAATACCCAATTGATGGGATACTCCTGGTTGATAAGATGGAGGGCGAAACTTCTTATGGAGTGGTGAAGAAGGTCAAGTCTTTTTTTGGCGGTGCCAGGGTTCAGAAGGTCGGTCATGCCGGCACATTAGATCCCTTTGCCACTGGTCTGCTAATTATTCTTCTGGGCCAGGGAACCAAACTTTCGAATTTTGTTATGTCCGGAACCAAGGTATACCTCGCCGGGATTAGACTCGGAATTGAAACAGATACAATGGACCATACAGGGAGGGTGATCGGAACCAGCATGGTCCCTGATCTATCCCCTGAGTTTATTCAGGAGACTTGCCAGGGGTTTATCGGAGATATTGAGCAGGTGCCGCCTGCCTATTCGGCAGTTAAATACAAGGGTGTGAGGGCATACAAACTGGCGAGAAGGGGCCTGGATGTAAATCTGAAGGGGAGGACCGTCACCGTACATTCTCTCAGGATTATAGCAATTGATCTTCCAGATATCACAATAGAGGTCAGTTGTTCCAGCGGGACTTATATCAGGAGGCTTGCATCCGATTTTGGGAAGAAATTAGGGACAGGCGCGCATCTCAGGTCTCTTAGGAGATTGGCCAGTGGTCCTTTTGAGGTGCGGGATGCCGTAGTTTCCAGAGAGATTTCAAATAGAAACGGTTGTCCTCTATTGCGAGAAAAAGTGATCCCATTAGGGGATGCGATTCCGGACATGCGTGAGATAGAAGTGGAGAATGTTCTTGCGGAAAAGGTGCAGCATGGCTACCAACCGACTTGGGAGGATCTGGCCAAAGGGACATGCGATATGGGAGATGGTTATGCCAGACTGGTCAGAAATGGCAACCTTATTGCTGTTGTAAAGGTGAATATGAGCAAGGAGGTTGATCATGGCAAAATAAAGATAAAAAGAGTATTTTCCTGAACAGCTAAGTTCTTTAATCCAGAGAAAGTATTTGCCGGGGTTTTTACATCATGGCTATTAGACCACGAACCCTGGACACTTTATTTAATAAATTATGGGAGGTAAAAAAGTGGTTCTGACAGCAGAGACTAAAAAAGAAATCATTGATCAGTTTAAGCTTCATGTAAAGGATACCGGTTCACCCGAAGTCCAGATTGCCTTGCTGAGCAATCGAATCAAGTACCTGACTGACCACTTCAAGGTACACAAGAAAGATCATCATTCACGTCGAGGGTTATTGAAACTTGTCGGCAAAAGGAGGAGACTCCTTGATTATTTGAAGAGAAGAGATGCTGAGAAATATCGTGATGTTATCAAAGAACTCGGTATCAGAAGGTAGGGGTGGGAAAACAGCGAGTTTAGTGAAAGGAAAGGTGGAAAATGATTAAGAAATGTATGCTGGAGATAAATGGCCGGCCTTTATATGTGGAAACAGGTCGAATAGCCAAGCAGGCGAGCGGCTCTGTTGTTGTGACGTTTGGGGAGACAGTCGTGCTGGTAACCGCTGTGTCCACGGACGAGGTTAGAGAGGGGATCGATTTTCTCCCTCTTACTGTTGAATATCAGGAGATGTCTTATGCGGGAGGGCAAATTCCCGGGAATTTTTTTCGCAGGGATATGGGAAGACCCGGCGAACAGGAGACCCTGACTGCCCGTTTGATAGACAGGCCTCTTCGCCCGCTTTTTCCTGAGAATTACCATTATGAGATACAGATAATCGCTACTGTTCTGTCTACCGACAAGGAGAACGAGGCGGATATGCTGGCACTTCTTGGCGCTTCAGCCGCACTCGAGATTTCAGACATTCCGTTTTTGGGTCCTATTGCCGGTGTTCGCGTAGGAAGGATAGATGGAAGCTTTATTACCAACCCTACGTTGAGTCAGCAGGAAGAAAGCGATATTAATCTGATCGTGGCAGGCAATCGTTCCGGCATAGTCATGGTTGAGGGAGGGGCACTCTTTGTCCCTGAATCCGACATGATCGAAGCAATTTTTTATGGGCATGAAGCATTGCAGCCATTGCTTGACATTCAGGAAGAAATCAAAAGAGAAGTCGGCAAGCCCAAGAGGATCATCCCGCAGAAGCCCGTTGACGAAACGCTTCAGATGAAGATCACTGAGATCGCTCCCCCTTTGATCAAGGATGTCATCCGCACATCTGATAAGAAGTTAAGACAGCAGAAAGGCAAGGAAGCGCTGAAAGTCATTCAGGATTCTCTGGTTGAAGAATATGCGGAATATACATCAGATATCCGCGATATGGTGAAGGCTACGGAAAAGAAAATGGTTCGTCAGATGATTCTGGAAGAAGGGAGAAGGATAGACGAACGTAAATTCAACGAGGTTAGACCTATCGAGTGTCTGACAGGGCTTTTGCCTCGTGTCCATGGCTCTGCGCTTTTTACCCGCGGAGAAACCCAGGCAATGGTCCTGACCACCTTGGGGACTGAGCGGGATGAGCAAAGAATCGAATCTATTTATGGGCAGGTGTTCAGGCCATTTATTCTTCATTATAATTTCCCCCCATACAGTGTGGGCGAGGCCAGGAGACTCATGGGGCCATCCCGCAGGGAAATAGGCCACGGGGCCCTTGCCAGGCGGGCATTATTGCCCGTTATACCGGACAAGGAGGAGTTTTTATATTCAATCAGGGTTGTGTCTGAGACTCTTGAATCCAACGGGTCTTCCTCAATGGCTGCGGTTTGTGGCGGATGCCTTTCTCTCATGGATGCCGGTGTGCCGATCAAAGAGCCTGTAGCAGGCATTGCCATGGGCCTTGTCATGGAAGGCGACAAGCTGGCTGTGCTGACCGATATCTTAGGTGACGAAGACCATTACGGGGATATGGATTTCAAGGTAACAGGCACCTGCGATGGTATCACAGCCTTGCAGATGGATATAAAGATTCAAGGCATTGCAAGAGAGGTAATGCAACAGGCCCTTGAACAGGCAAAAGAAGGCAGGCTTCTTATCCTCGATGAGATGAAAAAGGCCATCGCCGAGCCAAAGAGTAATGTGTCCGAATATGCGCCTGTGATTATCACTCTTAACATAAGGCCTGAAAAGGTCAGGGTCCTTATTGGTCCAGGTGGCAAGACTATCAGGAATATCACGAATGTATCCGGTTCGAGGGTCGATGTGGATGATGAAGGAAAGGTCTCTGTTTCTTCGATTGACAAGGAGAATTCGGAAATTGCCCTCAAAATGATTAATGAAATTGTTCAGGAGGCAGAGGTAGACAAGATCTATAAAGGTAAGGTTGTAAAAATTATGGACTTCGGCGCCTTTGTAGAAATATTTCCCGGTACGGACGGTTTGCTTCATATATCACAGTTGGACCGGAAAAGGGTCAATAAGGTGACGGACGTAGTCAGTGAAGGAGATGAAGTCCTTGTGAAGGTCCTGGAGGTAAGTCAGGACGGAAAAATTCGTCTTTCACGCAAAGCCGTTCTTGAAGAACAAGAAGAATAGAATAATGTATAATAAGACAGTGCTGAAAAACGGGGTCAGGATCATTTCCGAGCAATTAGAACACTTGCGATCGGTCTCCTTGGGTATATGGGTCAATGCCGGTTCTCGTGACGAGACAATCTCAGAGAACGGTGTTTCACACTTTATTGAGCACATGGTATTCAAGGGGACAAGAGATCGCACGAGCCTTCAGATTGCCAAGGAACTCGATGCCATCGGTGGGCTATCTAATGCGTTTACAGGTAAAGAGAACACATGCTTCTATGCCAGGGTCCTTGACAAACACTTTAGGGCCTTGTCTGATATCCTTTCTGATATATGCTTGAATTCAACCTTTGATCCCGACGACGTGGAACGTGAAAGGCAGGTGATCCTGCAAGAGATAAGTATGGTTGAAGATACGCCTGACGACAATATCCATGTGCTGTTCAACAAGTTTTTCTGGATCGATCATCCCATAGGAATGTCCATCCTTGGGACGGGTGAAAGCATGTCTGCCATAGGGAAAGACACCATGCTTAGTTACATCAATAGGTATTACGTGCCTGAAAAAATAGTCGTGGCAGCTGTGGGGAATGTGGACCATGAAACAGTGGTTTCGTATTTTGAGCCCCTTTTCGGGTCCATCTCAGGCAAGAATCTGAATCGTGAGAGGAGTGTGCCCCGTTCTAACCCGGGGGTTTCCGCTCATTTTAAGGATCTGGAACAGGTCCATGTTTGTCTTGGAGGAGAGGCCCCGTCTCTTTCAAGCAAAAGGCGATTTCCCTGTGCCATTCTTAATACTATCCTTGGGGGAAATATGAGCTCCCGGTTGTTTCAGGAGGTCAGGGAAAAACGCGGTCTTGCCTATTCAATATACTCCTTTGCTTCCTCGTATGTTGATTCCGGTCTTTTAGCGGTTTATGCAGCAACGGATTTCCAGAACGTAAATCCATTACTTGGAACGATTCAGACCGAAGTCAAGAAGATTACTAAAGGAGAAATTTCCGAAACAGATCTTGCGGCAGCCAAAGACCATCTGATAGGTGGCATCTATTTGGCATCTGAAAATTCTGATAACAGGATGATGCGTATTGCCAAAAACGAGATGGTTTTCGACAGATATGTAAACTATGAGGAACTGATCTCCAGCCTGGAGAGGGTCACGGTTGATGAAGTGGTTGAATGTGCCGGCGAAATATTCGGGGATAGAAAAGTTTCTCTCGCCACACTCGGGCCGCTCAGGGAAGAGGATCTTGACATGAGTAACCTTGACTTCAATTAGTTGTAACTGAGCATTGGATATAATACCTGTCAAAATCAGGCGCCTGCATAACAACAAAGATTTGCCCCTGCCCGCATATGAGTCGGAAGGGTCTTCAGGGATGGATATCAGGGCCTGCGTAGATGATCCTGTTTTACTTAAGCCAGGTGAAATAAGACTTATCCCAACCGGATTGGCTGTCTCAGTCCCGAAAGGGTATGAGGCGCAGATCCGCCCTCGAAGCGGTTTGGCTCTCCATAATGGTATAGGGCTGATTAATTCTCCGGGGACCATAGATTCCGATTACAGGGGTGAAGTTGGGATTGCTTTGATCAACTGGGGCCCTGAGCCATTTACCATCAGGAGAGGAGACCGTGTGGCCCAGATGGTTATATCCAGAGTCTATGCGGCTGATTTTATGGAGGCGGATGATCTGGATCCAACCCTCAGGGGCCAGGGGGGGCTGGGGCATACCGGGATCAAGTGAAAAACATACTGTGAGATATCTGATGAGATTTTGCGTCCTGGCTTCCGGCAGTAAGGGAAATACCTGTTATGTCGAGACAAACCAAGCAAGGGTCTTGATAGATGCCGGGCTGAGTTGCCGGGAAATAACACGACGTCTTGAGATAGTGGGTATTGAGGCGGAGAGCCTCGATGCCCTTTTTATTACCCACGAGCATCAGGACCACATAAGAGGGGCCGGACCTGTTGCTCGACGCTTTGGTCTGCCCGTGTATACAAACCAGGCTACTCTTGATAAGGGTCTGCGAACTATGGGGAACCTGCCAGAACCAGTAATAATTCAAGCAGGGCAGGGCATGACAATTAATGGCCTTACTGTAGAAACTTTTACCAAGTGCCATGATGCTGCAGACCCTGTTGGACTCGTCTTATCATTAAATGGAACAAGAATCGGTCTGGCAACTGATCTTGGACGGCCCACAAATTTGGTGGAAGACCGTTTAAGAGGATGCCAGGCCCTGATTTTGGAATTCAATTATGACCCGGATATGCTGGACAATGGTCCTTACCCCCTGTTTCTGAAAAGAAGGATAAAAGGACCGGATGGTCATCTCTCGAACCAACAGGCAGGAGATCTTCTCCGTGCCGTTTACCACCGGGATTTGAAATATGTCGTGCTTGCCCACCTGAGTGAAACCAATAATGATCCGGACAAGGCTTTCAAGGAAGCAGGGGATGCCCTCCAGAGTTGCGGCAATGACAATGCAAAGATCTTGGTCAGCAAACAGGATGAACCGGGGCCAATGATTGAACTGTAAGTCCGGAGATCGTCAAATAGTTATGTGTTTGAGTCGTTAAGCTGGGAAAAAGCCCGCTACCCGGACTTATTGAGAAGTTGCGGTCCAGAGTACTAAATGGCGCTTGATATCACAGAAATGGAACATCGGATCCTTGAAGATCCGCATCTCCATGTGGCCCTGTACCAGCCGGAAATACCGGCCAACACCGGGAACATTGCCCGGCTCTGCGGTGCCGCTGAAATAAGACTGCATCTGATCCATCCTCTCGGATTCAAAGTGGATGACAGGCATCTCAAAAGGGCAGGATTAGACTACTGGCATGAGGTTGATATTCGTCATCATGATAGTTTTGAGGCCTTTTTGGAGGATGCTGTGGAGAATGGGCAGATCTTCGCATTGAGCAGGCACGCATCCCATGCCTATACAGAGGCCAGGGTAAGCCATGGCGATTACCTGTTCTTTGGCCGGGAAACCGCGGGACTCCCGGCATACATCCGGGAATTATATCCTTGTTATGCCATACCAATGTGGGGAAGGGTGCGCAGTCTGAACCTTTCAACGACCGTGGGAATTGTGGCGTATCACTGTCTGCATCAAATGGGAAGGTTTTGAATCATGCTACCGTTAAATAACCGTTAAACATACACTGGCAAAGTGCTGGGCCAATTTTTGACTTTTTCAGGGTGTATACATGCCCCTGGATTAAAGATAAATTGTTTTACCAGACAGGCATTATTTTAAAATAAGAAAGGAAAATCGTTGTTTAAATATTTAGTTAAAAAATTACAAAATAGCTTTAAAAAATCCGCAGTCGAAAGGAAACAATCCCAACAAACACCCATTCCGATTTCATCTCACAGCCCTGGACATCCTGATAAAACGCCGGTCATGGATTCAGGGAAAAAACGCAAGCCGTCCGTTTCCGGTCGTTCAGTTAAACGAAAAAAACCACGAGCCCTTTGGGATATTTCCCAATTTGATGTTCCCGAGGTCGAAGGACAGACGCGTTTTCACGATATGGGCCTGCCGATAAAAATCATGCATGCCGTTGCAGACCAGGGTTTTAAGTACTGCATGCCGATTCAGGCGGAGCTTCTCCCTAAGGTGCTTGCCGGCTCGAATGCCATGGGCAAGGCCCAGACGGGAACCGGCAAAAGTGCCGCCTTTCTGGTAAATATTTACACCCAACTACTCAGGAAACCGCTCAAGGGGAAACGGCGTCCCGGCGTGCCCAGGGCCCTGATCCTGACCCCGACACGGGAGCTTGCGCTGCAAATTGAGAAAGACGCCCGTGCTATCGGGAAATACACCAACATTAACATCATGTCTGTTTTTGGGGGAATGGGCTATGAAAAGCAAAAGCAGGCCTTATCAGAAAAAATCATCGAGATCATTGTTGCCACTCCCGGTCGACTGCTTGATTTTCAGAGACAGAATCTGATACGGTTTTATAAACTTGAAATACTCATCATTGATGAAGCCGATCGTATGCTGGATATGGGGTTTATCCCCGATGTCAGCAAGATCATATACAGCACACCCTCTAAACACAAACGCCAGACAATGTTTTTCAGCGCCACGCTGACACCCGAAGTGGAACGGCTGGCCAAACAGTGGACAAATGATCCGGTTCGTGTGGAGATCGAACCGGAACAGGTGGTGCCGGAATCGGTTAATCAACTGGTTTATATTGTCACAGCCGAAGAAAAATTTGCACTACTGTTGAATCTGATTTCCAGACAGGAACTGGAGAAGGTGTTGGTTTTTGTTAACCGCCGTGATCAAACCAACCGTCTGGCAGACAGGCTGAAGCAGTACCGGATAAACTGTGCTGTTCTTTCCGGTGAAGTCGCCCAGAAAAGGCGCATCAAAATTCTTGAAGATTTTCGCAATGGAAAAATTCGAGTTCTGGTGGCTACGGATGTGGCTGCACGCGGACTGCATGTTGATGACATAAGTCATGTTATTAACTTTTTCTTGCCACATGATCCTGGAGATTACGTGCATCGCATTGGACGCACCGGTCGTGCCGGAGCCACCGGGATTTCTGTGAGTTTTGCCTGTGAGGACGATTCATTTTATATCCCGCCAATCGAGGAATATCTTGGAAGTTCATTGAGCTGTGTGCACCCCGATAGAGCATTGCTGAAATTGCCGCAGCCGGAAAAAAAGACAGTCTCTTCCAAGCCATTGAATCGCCATTCAAAAAAAAGACACGACACGCACTCACGTCGAGGATCTCGTTCCCGGGCACCGAAAGATAGAGGGGGAACCCACTAATAAGGGTATGCTTAGGGCCTGGAAATGGACTACCCCACCGCAAGCATCGGGGTATTGTGCCTATATGTTTCGGGGTTATGAAGTGGATTCAAAAGCAAAAGGTGTGGTGTCAGTTGAGGGTCTCGAGGATATCTTGTAGCTCTGCATTTATTTGTTTCACAAATCCATACTTTTCTTGTGTTTTACCTGCTGTCTTTTCTTTTAAGCGCCGCTTGGCACCCTCGATCGTCATCTTCTCCTCATAAAGCAGGTTTTTTATCTCAAGGAGGATCTCGATATCTTTCTTTTGATACGTTCTCTGTTTGGAATCAGCCCTTCCGGGTCTGATCTGCGGGAATTCACTTTCCCAATATCTCAGGACGTAGGATTCAACACCGATGATGCGACTGGCCTCGCCTATACGGAAATATCGCTTGTCATCAGGAATGTGGACCATGTGTTAGCCCTCCCTCAATTTGCCCCCTGTCTCCTGCATTATTTTGTCAATGATAGACTCATGCAACCGGTTTACTTCGGAACCATCAAGGGTGCGGTGCTTCGACCTATAACAAACCCTGAACCCCAGGGCTTTTTCAGAATCGTCAACTTTATTGCCCTCGTAAAGGTCGAAGATCTGGACAGATTCAACCAGCTCTGCGCCTTCCTGCCTGGTGAGCTCAATGAGTTCTGCGCTTTCAATCTTCCTGTTCACTGTCAGGGAAATGTCCCTGTAAACGGCCGGAAATCTGGCAAACGGCCGGTATTTTCTTGCCCATGTGAGGTTCTCTAAAAGGGCCCCAATATCGAGCTCAAAGAGATAGGCACTCTCTTTTTCGAGGTCATATGCGGCGGTAACTTCGGCAGAGACCCTCCCTACTTTTCCGATGAGAGAGCCCGAGGCGTATATGGCGGACGAAAGCTCAGGATCGAACCCTGGAAAACCGTCCTGCTTTTGAAAAACAAATCCTTCGGGGCCTGAGGAGTTCAGACCCAAACCTTTAAGAAGGGCCTCGGCCGTACCCTTGATATCGTAATAGTCCACATGCCTTGCATCCTGGTACCATGTTTTTTCGTTATATTGGCCGGTCATTACCGCTGTCAAAAACGTTTTTTCAAGAGGCTGTTGATGGCCGTTTCTCCGGATAAATACTTTCCCCCATTCGAAAAACTTCAGTATCTTCTCATCATGAAGGGTGTTTGTATTGGCTGTCGCAAGAAGACCGGGAATCAAAGAGGTCCGCATAACAGACTGATCAATCGTCAAGGGGTTTAAGAGGCTTACAAAAGACCTGAGAGGACTTTCCCGATCTGCATTAAGTATGTCTGCAGAATCCGGGGATATGAAACTATATGTGATGATTTCAGAAAAACCAAGACCCACCATGATGGATCTTGTCTGATCACGAAGAACATGTTGAGGGGGTTCTGTGTTTTCGCGCTGGCTGATACTTGGATAGGTAACAGGTATCTTGTCAAATCCATTCAACCTCGCAACTTCTTCCATTAAGTCCACGTCCCGGGTGATTTCCTCACGAAAAGACGGGGGGATGACCTTCAGTCGATTGTCATCAATGTCGCTGACATCCATATCCAGGGCCTTCAGGTATCCGCTTATGGTGTCCCGAGAAAGGTTGATACCTAAGATCCGGTTTGTTTTATCTACCTGCAGATCAATTGCAGGAGATATGTAAGTCTCAGGGTACTTGTCAATGAATCCCCTTGCGACATTTCCCCCTGCCAACCGGGAGATAAGTGAAACAGCGCGCTTCAAGGCGGTTTCGACTCCATTGATATCAACACCTCTTTCAAAGCGATAGGATGCCTCTGTAGACAGTCCGAGAAGCTTTGAACCTCTTCTAATGGTGACAGGATCAAAGTAGGCGCTTTCCAGCAGGATATCCCTGGTGCCGGCATAGATCTCTGAATTCAGTCCGCCCATGATCCCTGCCAATGCTACAGGTCTCTCACCATCGCAAATCAAAAGGGTCTCTTTGTTGAGGTGACGATTTTCTCCGTCAAGAGTGGTGAAATGCTCGCCTTCTCGGGCCCTTCTAACAATAATCCTGTTTTCCCTGAGGCGTTCGTAATCAAAAGAATGAAGGGGTTGGCCGGTCTCTAACAGGACATAATTTGTTACATCAACGACGTTGTTAATGCTTCTTATGCCGGAAAGATGAAGTCTGTATCTGATCCAGAATGGAGAAGGTTTCAATTCAATATCCTGAATGACGCCGGCCATATAACGGGGGCAGCCTTCAGGGTCCAATACTGTGATGCTTGTAAGGTCTTCAACAGCAGGCCCGGTTTCTTCTATATTATCAGAACCAGGCATCTTCAACGTTTGACCTGTTACGGCAGCGACCTCCCTTGCAACACCAATAACACTGGCGCAGTCAGGCCTGTTGGGGGTAATGCTTATGTCGAGGACCCAGTCGGAAACCGGGAGTACGGAAGGCAAAGGTGTCCCAGGAGTTATGTCCGAAGGCAGGACCATGATCCCCGTATGATCATCCGTCAGGCCCATCTCGTCTTCGGCAAGGAGCATGCCGGTTGAGATTTCGCCTCTGATCCTGCTTTCCTTGATAATTTTCCCTCCGGGAAGACTTAGACCCGGCAAGGCCAGAGGGACGAGAGCCCCTGTTTCCAGGTTAGAAGCACCGCATACGACCTGGATCCTGTCTCTGCCAGTGTCCACCTGGCAGATGGATAGCTTGTCCGCCGCTGGATGAGGCGCAATAGTAAGTATCTTTGCCGAAAGGATGTCATCAAGCGATTGTCCTGCAGGCTCAAGTCCTTCCACTTCAAGACCTGTCATAGTCAGGAGATCAGCAAGTTCATGCACGGACATCTCGATGTCCACATAGTCTTTTAACCAGTTTAGGCTTAGTTTCATGGGTATATATTTGAGTCTTGTATGCCGATAGTTATTGAGCTGTTACGCTTTTTGAGAAGCTGTCAAAATTGTCTCAAAAAACGCATGTCATTCTTAAAGAAGAGCTGGATATCATCAATTTCGTATTTGAGCATAGCGATTCTCTCGATCCCCATGCCAAACGCAAAGCCGGAATAGACTTCAGGATCATAATCTACAAACCGGTATACATTAGGATCTACCATACCTGCACCCAAAATCTCCAACCACCCTGTGTGTGAACATGTTCGACAACCCTTTCCTCCGCACATCACGCAAAAGATATCCACTTCCGCACTTGGTTCTGTGAAGGGAAAGAAACTTGGCCGGAATCGAAGTCTGGTATCACTGCCAAACATCTGATGGAGAAAACTCGTCAGTGTGCCTTTCAGGTCTCCAAAGCTGATATCCTTATCCACGAGAAGGCCCTCTACCTGGTGGAACATTGGCGTGTGGGATATGTCAGAATCTCTTCGGTAAACCTTGCCGGGCGCAATAATGCTGACAGGCGGTTTTTGTGACTCCATGACCCTGATCTGCATGGGGGAGGTGTGGGTGCGCAAGACAACGTTATCGGATATGTAAAACGTGTCTTGCATATCTCTTGCAGGGTGATCCCTTGGGAGGTTGAGGGCTTCAAAATTGTAATAGTCCAGTTCCACATCGGGACCGTCTACCACTCTGAATCCCATCTTGGTGAATATCTCGCAGACCTCACTTGTGACCAGTGTGATTGGATGCAGATTACCCCTGAGAGGTTCTCTGCCGGGGAGCGTCACATCAATGAGAGAAATCCCTTTTGCCTTTGCAGTCCCTGCCTCTTCAAGTTGTTTTTCAAGAAGCCTGGTCAGATTCCTCTTTATGATGTTGGCTAACTTGCCGACCTCAGGACGTTCATCAGGTGATAAACGCCCTATCTTTTTCATGAAAGATGTGAGCAGGCCCTTCTTGCCAAGATACAGGATTCTGAACTTCTCGAGTTCGGAAGAATCAGTTATGCCTTCCAGTTCCTTGACAGCACATTTTTCCAGTTCAAGGAGTTGTTCTTTCATCAGTTGATTTGATAGTTGTCATGAGTCATCTATTGAACTGCGCTTGCCAGCTGAGAAAAGGCGGCTTTGTCCCTCACAGCCATGTCTGCAAGTATCTTTCTGTCCAGGTTAATGCCTGACTTATTAAGACCGTTCATGAACTTGCTGTAAGATAAACCATTTTCCCGGGCGGCTGCATTGATCCGGATGATCCAGAGTTTACGGAAATCCCTCTTTCTCTTCCTTCGATCACGGTAGGCATACATTCCTGCTCTGTTTACGGAAATAGTGGCGGTCCTGAACTGCTTGCTCTGGCCACCTCTGTAGCCTTTTGCAGCCTTCAGTATCTTGTTCCTTCTCCTCCTGGCTTTAAAGCCTCTTTTTACCCTCGGCATTGCAAAACCTCTTATGATTTTCAGTTGACCCTATATTATTAACGATAAGGAATAAGTTTGGATATCTGTTTCAGGTTGGAAGAGTCAACCAGTCCTGATTTTCGGAGATTCCTTTTCCTTTTTGTGCTTTTTTTTGTAAGGATATGGTTTGCGAAGGCCTTATTCCTCACAATTTTTCCTGATCCCGTGGTCTTGAACCTCTTGGCCGCTCCACGGTTTGTTTTTATCTTTGGCATTTTGTTTTCTCCCTCCGCGGGAATAAGTTACATGATTCAACAGATCCCTCATTCCGTTTCACAGCCAATGGATTCCAAGGGGCCTGAACCTGTTTGTCTGCCTCCAAGTCCTCCGCAGCCAGGTCTGTGGGGCTGCCCCGTCAAAAGCGATCCTTATTTAGGGACGATGACTATGCTTATCCTATTTCTGGCTTCCCGTGTGGGTGGCTGTTCAATTGTTCCTTCGTCAGCGACCATTTCCGCTACCCTGTTTAGCAGCCCCACGCCGGCCTCCATGTAAGTCATCTCACGACCCCGGAAAAATACAGTCACCTTGACACGATCTTTTTTCTCTAAGAATTTCTTAATATTCTTTACCTTAAAAGCAATGTCATGTTCTTCTGTGTAAGGCCTCAGTTTGATCTCTTTTAGCTGAGACGACCGGCTTTTCTTGCGCGTCTCTTGAGATTTCTTGCTTGCCTGG
Source organism: Thermodesulfobacteriota bacterium (assembly GCA_034660135.1). Taxonomy (GTDB): domain Bacteria; phylum Desulfobacterota; class DSM-4660; order Desulfatiglandales; family Desulfatiglandaceae; genus JAYEIR01. Next base: position 7,029 of record JAYEIR010000101.1, on the reverse strand, counting down.
TACTTGAACTTGCCATAGTCCATGATTCGGCAAACAGGGGGGTCAGAATCTGGTGAAACTTCCACAAGGTCCAGACCTTCATCCTTTGCCGTGTCCAGGGCTTCGCGAAGGGACAAAATTCCTAACTGCTTCCCGTCACCTGCGATAAGCCTGACCATCCTTGCACGGATCATTGTGTTTACCTTAACTGCGTTAACTCTTTTTGCTATTGTTATTCCCTCCTTTGTTCAGGTTTCTGGGCAATAAGGTGAACAAATTCTTGTGTACTCATAAGATCAAGATTCCTGCCGTCCCTTTGCCTTGGCGTTACCATATTTTCTGCGCATTCCTTATCGCCTATGATCAACATGTAGGGAATCTTTTGTAGCTGAGCTTCTCTGACCTTAAGGCCCAATTTTTCATTTCTAAAATCCGACTTAACCCGTATGCCATCATTAACCAGGGTTCTTTGCAAATCTTCGCCATAGGAGATATTCCTGTCGGTTACAGTGAGAATTGTGGCCTGTACCGGTGCAAGCCATGTGGGGAAAGCCCCTGCATAGTGCTCGATCAGGATCCCAATGAATCTCTCAATGGCCCCCAGGATTACTCGATGGATCATTACCGGCCGGTGTTTCTGACCGTCTCTGCCAATATATGATAGTTCAAATCTTTCAGGAAGTGCAAAGTCGCACTGGATAGTAGCGCATTGCCATTCCCTGCCTAATGCATCCTTCAATTTGACGTCTATTTTGGGTCCATAAAACGCTCCGTCCCCTTCATTAATCTCATATTGAAGATGATTGTTGTCCATGGCCTTTATTAGAGCGCTTGTAGCCAATTCCCAATCTTCATCTGAGCCGATTGATTTATCGGGCCGGGTGCTGATTTCCAGTCTGTAGTCAAACTCGAATATGCCCATCACATGCTTAACAAAATCAAGTACCCCTATTATCTCGCTATTCAGCTGTTCCGGCGTGCATATTATATGGGCGTCGTCCTGGGTAAATTCCCTGACACGGAACAACCCGTGCAATACGCCGGAACGTTCATGGCGATGTACAGTGCCCAGCTCAAAATATCGTTTCGGCAAATCCCGGTAACTCCTGATCTCGGAGGCATAAATGAGCATGTGGGCGAGACAGTTCATGGGCTTTATACCATATGATTGATCATCAATCACGGTAAAATACATATTCTCACGGTAGTTTTCAAAATGGCCGGATTTTTTCCACAGTTCGGTTTTCAAAATGGCCGGTCCCCTGACCAAATCGTATCCCCTTTTCAAATGCTCCTGTACTTCGAATTCCTCCAGGATGTGGCGCAGGATGGCGCCATTGGGATGCCAGACGATCATCCCCGCCCCAATGTCCTTATGGGTACTGAACAGCCCAAGCTGTGGCCCTAACTTGACGTGATTTCTCTTTTGGGCCTCTTCAAGGTTGTGAATGTATTGTCTCAGGATTTTCTGGTTGGAAAAGGCCACGCCGTATATACGGCTCAGCATGGTCCTCTTTTCATCTCCGCGCCAGTAGGCACCGGCAACTTTTGTCAGGCGAAAGGCCTTGATTATGCCTGTGGACGGGAGATGAGGACCACGGCACAGATCGGTAAATGTGCCTTGAGTATAAATAGAAACCTCGTCAGCCCCGAGATCGTTAATCAGTTCAACCTTATAATTTTCACCTTGATTTTGAAAAAAGTCAAGTGCCTTCCGGCTTGTTATTTCTTCTCGAATAAAGGGAAGATCATCCTTAATGATCTGCTTCATTTTTTCTTCGATATCCGGCAGGTCATCTTCCCTGAGCGGGCGCTCATAATCAAAGTCATAATAAAAACCGTTTTCAATGGCCGGACCGATGGTGACCTTGACGCCCGGGAAAAGCTCTTTTACCGCCATGGCCATCACGTGGGAGGTGCTGTGCCGGAGTATCTCGAGCCCTTCATCAGAATCCAAATAAATCGGTTCCAGTTCTGCCTGATATTCTATGGGCGTTGAAAGATCGTGGGTCTCACCGTTAACCTTAACCGCCACCACAGCTTCAAGACGCTTCACCTTTAGACGTCTCAGGGCCTCCAAGCCTGATAGGGACTCAGCCTGGATTTTTTGTGGGGACTGATCTTTTAGATTAACAGAAAAATACTTCATCATAACAACTACCTGAAGAAAATAAGGCATCCAAAGCTAACAATCTGCGTGCCCAGATGCCTTATAACTTCTGCCGTAACGAATAAATTCGGTGTTGAAATTTTGCTGTGCCCGTTGAAACACAATTTTGCAATTATACAAATACAGATCTCAATAACTGACTGACATGCTTATTATTACTTATTATTGCCGACAAAAAGCCTCGCTTCAAAAAAAGTTCTGTTTTTATAAACAATAACATAACGAAATGCAAGTAAAAAACACATATCCGCAGGGAAATGTCAAAGTCTGTTCTAAATTGGTATTATTGGGAGTTTATGGCGACCTCAAAATCTGAAATCCGAATACCCGCCTTCCGGGCACAATAATTGTTGTCAAGGTGGTATTTGATAACACATCTGAGACTAAGGGCTTGTAATTCTGACTGAAGTATTTCCGCATTTCTATTGACAGATCCTGGAAAAGCATATTAGAGATGAGCTTGAAGAAATCAGGCAAAAGGGGGCTTTTTGAAATTGCCTCTTGAGAAAAAGCTTAAAATCCTGGCCTATATCGTGCCTGAACGAAAACCCTGTTCAGGCACGATTTTGGATTTTGGATTTCAGATTTTGGATTAATGGAATCAATCCCAACTCAGTAAAACCTCATGATTGATGTTGTGTTCGTTTTCATTTCGAGGTTTTCGTTCAGAGACTATAGAGACTATATAGACGGCTAAAATACAAAAGCAAAGGAGCCTCTAACATGAACACCGCCGCGCCCAATGCTCCATCCGACTTTATTCGCAATATCATTGACGAGGACCTGAAGAAAAACAAGAACGAGGGTCGGGTTCATACGCGTTTTCCCCCGGAGCCAAATGGCTACCTGCATATCGGACACGCAAAATCCATATACCTTAATTTCAGTATCGCCTCCGAAAACAAGGGAGGCCTGTGCAATCTGCGATTTGATGACACAAATCCAATCAAGGAAGAGGAGGAGTTTGTTGAATCGATTAAAGAGGACATCCGATGGCTTGGGTTTGATTGGGGTGATCGTTTGTATTACGCGTCTGACTACTTTGATAAACTCTATGGATATGCTGTCCAGTTAATCAAAGATGGCAAGGCATATGTCTGTGATCTGAGCGCACAGGAGACAAGGGACTACCGTGGTACACTGACTGAACCGGGCAAGGACAGTCCTTATCGTAATCGTTCAATAGAGGAGAACCTGGATCTGTTCGAACGTATGCGGGCAGGAGAATTTAAAGATGGCTCTCGCGTACTTCGTGCAAAGATCAATATGGCATCTCCTAATTTGAATATGCGGGACCCTGTGTTGTATCGCGTCCTGCATGCTTCCCATCACAGGACAGGCAACAAGTGGTGTATATACCCCATGTATGACTTTACCCATGGGCAGTCGGATTCCATCGAAGGGATTACCCATTCCCTTTGTACACTTGAATTTGAAGATCATCGGCCCCTGTATGACTGGTTTATAGACGAACTTAAGATCTTTCATCCCCGGCAGATCGAGTTTGCCCGTCTGAATCTCAGCTACACCGTAATGAGCAAGCGAATGCTCCTCGATTTAGTAGAAGGAGGGTGTGTTGCCGGATGGGATGATCCGAGGATGCCGACAATATCGGGCCTGCGGAGGCGTGGTTACACTCCTGACGCAATCCGGAAATTCTGTGAGCGTATTGGAGTGGCCAAAAGGGACAGCATGGTAGATATGGCATTGCTCGAACACAGTATACGGGAAGATCTGAACAGGCATTCCCCGCGTGTAATGGCTGTGCTTTGCCCCCTCCGTGTCGTCATTGACAACTATCCTGAAGATCTTGTTGAAGAGATGGAGGCCGTAAACAATCCTGAAGATCCCGATATGGGTGTACGCAAAGTACCTTTCTCTCGCGTGTTGTATATTGAAAAAGATGATTTTCGCGAAGATCCGCCCAAGAAGTTCTATCGGCTGGCCCCTGGCCGTGAAGTACGATTACGATATGGGTATTTTATCAAATGTGTGAGCGTGATTAAGGATGAGAAAACCGGCGAGGTGAAGGAACTGCACTGCACCTATGATCCGGCTACACGGGGCGGTGATTCCCCTGATGGGCGCAAGGTCAAGGCGACCCTGCACTGGGTCTCTGCTGCCCACTCGCTTGAGGCCGAAGTGCGTTTGTATGATCGCCTTTTTGTGAAGGCAAACCCGACCGAAGAAAAGGGCGGGTCTGATTACAAGACTTATCTGAATCCGGACTCGCTTCAGACGTTGACATCATGTCGTGTCGAACCAGGTCTTGCAGACGCGCAGCCCGGGATGAGATACCAGTTTGAGAGACAGGGCTATTTCTGCGTCGATTCGGTTGACTCCTGTGATGGGGAGCTTGTATTTAATCGGACCGTTTCGTTACGTGATTCATGGGCCAGGATCGAGAAGGCCCAGAAACAGAAGACAGGGACAAAAGAGACACATGCTCCTGTGCCTGAGAAACAAGGATACCAAAAGCCCATTGGCCCGGAGATTACCATCGACGATTTTTCCAGGATCGACCTGAGAGTAGCCGTCATCCGCGAGGCCGGCCTTGTTAAAGAGGCAAGAAAACTGCTCAGGCTTATGGTCGACCTCGGTGAGGGCCGCTTGCGCCAGGTATTTGCCGGGATTCGATCAGGTTACCCGGAGCCGGAGAAACTCGTTGGCAAAAAAGTCATTGTTGTTGCAAACCTCAAGCCAAGGAAGATGAAGTTCGGCGTTTCTGAAGGCATGGTCCTTGCCGGAGTCGGCAAGAATCGGATATGTGTGCCCACGTTTGAGGGCGAAGTCCTGCCTGGTGACACGGTTTCCTGAGCCGGGCAGGGCCGATTTGCCCGGCGATTCTAATTTTTACAGATTTTCTGTCGCGAAAAAACAGCGTCCTCCCGCCAGTCACTCAAAAAAATATTCAAGACCTTGGTACCCCGCTATCAGCTACGCCAAATGACATCTCGATGTGAGATGTTCACAGGAAATCCTGTATCCCCATGTGTTGACATCCCTTGTAAGTGAACTTAATTTTATAACGTCATTTCCAGAAGAGTTGGTGGGATGATAAGGATTCAAGGGGGCAGGGGTTCGAGTTAAATGCTTAAGAATTATAAAGAGTTGAAAGTTTAGCAAAGGTCATATCAGCTATGTTTAGCGATTTACAAAGCACTTGACCCCTTGAATCCTCGAACCCTCCTGCCTGTGCGTGTCCGCACGCAGACAGGTTACATCAACTAATCGGGAGAAGATCCACTTTATATAACTATTTGATAAACATGGGACCAAACTTGATGATATTGGTTTCTAATATTTTAAAAGCATTACGCTATAGTTTATTTGTAGGAGGAAAATTATATGCGATTTGATAAGTTTACGCTTAAGGCACAGGAAGTCATCCAGGCTTCGCAACAATTAGCAGAAAGATTTGGGCATCAGCAGATCGAACCTGAGCATCTCGTCAGGGCAATCCTTGACCAAAAGGAAGGCGTTATTCCGCCGATCCTCGGGAAAATAGGTGTTAATCAGGCCCGGCTTTTGGAATCTTTTGAATCTGCTTTGGAAAAAATTCCCCGTGTTTCCGGTGCGGGATACGGGCAGGCCTATATCTCTTCTCGCTCAAAGGCCGTCCTGGACAGGGCGTTTTCTGAAGCAGAACAGGTCAAAGATGAATTTGTGAGCCTTGAACATATCTTGTTGGCCGTGACAGATGAAAAGGAAGGTGAAGCAGCAAGGCTCCTTGTTCTTGCGGGAATTACCAGGGATATGATTCTGAAGGCACTTGTGGATATCCGGGGGGGACAGAGGATTACGGACCAAAACCCCGAGGACAAATACCAGGCCCTGGAGAAATTTAGCAGGGATCTGACTGCGATCGCATCAAAGGGCGATCTTGATCCTGTAATTGGTCGTGACGATGAAATACGGAGGACCATTCAGGTGCTGTCAAGGAGGACCAAGAACAATCCGGTGCTGATCGGTGAACCCGGTGTAGGGAAAACCGCCATTGTTGAAGGACTGGCACAAAGGATTGTCCAGGGAGATATCCCGGAGAGCCTGAAAGACAAGAGAGTCGTGGCGCTGGATATGGGGGCCCTCATAGCAGGGGCAAAATACCGGGGTGAATTTGAGGACAGGCTCAAGGCGGTTCTTAAGGAAGTGACAGATGCCGAGGGGCAGATAATCCTTTTTATTGATGAGATGCATACGTTAGTGGGGGCGGGTGCTGCTGAAGGCGCTATTGATGCCTCCAATATGCTGAAACCGGCGCTTGCCCGGGGCGAGTTGAAATGCGTAGGCGCAACAACCATCAAAGAATACAGAAAATACATTGAAAAGGATGCTGCTTTTGAAAGACGCTTTCAGCCGGTAATGGTTGAAGAACCTACTGTGGAAGACACTATATCGATATTGCGCGGTCTTAAAGAAAAATATGAGGTGCATCATGGCGTGCGCATTAAAGATTCGGCCCTGGTGTCTGCCTCAACGCTCTCTCACAGATATATTACGGATCGATTTCTGCCTGACAAGGCAATTGACCTCGTTGATGAAGCAGCGAGCCGGCTTCGGATTGAAATTGACAGCATGCCGGCGGAAATTGACGATATCCAGAGAAAGATCACCCAGTTGGAAATAGAGCGAGAGGCCCTGCGCAAGGAAAAAGACCCGGCATCCAGGGAGCGAGTCAAAGAAATTGAGAAGGATTTGACCGAACTGAAAGCCCGGACGGACGATATGATCGCTCACTGGAAGAGGGAAAAGGCGAGTATCTCCAAGATAAGGGAAATAAAGGAAAGGCTTGAGTCAACCAGGGCTTCGGCCCAGGTCGCAGAGCGTGAGGGGGACCTGAGAAAGGCTGCTGAACTCAAGTATGGGACCATTATTGAGCT
>JAYEIR010000100.1:15231-17693 GCA_034660135.1 Thermodesulfobacteriota bacterium | reverse complement strand
GTATTGAGGCCGCAAAAAAGGAAAACAATTTCCGCAGATTTATGGAGTTGCAGCATCAGTGGCGAAAAATGATGCAGTTGACTGGCAGAAAGGATGTTAGAAAAAAGCTGCAGGAAATTCTATAATTGGAGGAGATAAGGTGAATTTGCTGGTTGTTCCAAAGGTCTATCCGAGAGCGAGCGTTATAGGCGGACCAATTCTGATATACCACCGTATCAAGAATCTCAGCCGGATGGGATACCGTATCACGGTTCTTGCACCGGCCGTTTCCGAAGAAGATCACAGCGATACCAGCCTCAAGCCGTTTTGCGACAGTATAATTCTGATAGACTCCCCGGGGCAGAGGACCTCGCTTGAAATCGAAGAACTGCAAGCCAGGCTGAAGAGGCCACCGTTTTTCCTGTCCGGAGACGGGGGATACGATCCGAATTTCGACAATACGTTCAGAGCACTCCTCAAAAGCAACCACTATGATGCTATTATAGCCGAATATTCCATGATGGGACAATATATCGAGGGAGCCCGATCAATCATACCTCCCAATACCATGACCATTATCTCAGTGCATGAGTGCTATACACAGGCTTTTCGCCAGCGTGTGCAGAAGGGGGAATCGATTCCGGCCAAGACGATCGATCAGCTCTATGAGTATGAATTTAAGATGTACCGTTCGGCCGATCATGTCCTGACACTTACCCGTGAGGACAAGGATGCGGTTACATCATTGGCACCGGATCTTGCCGGTAAAATACACGTGGTTCCACATGGAGTTGATTCGGCTTTTTATACACCGCCGCCTTCCAAGTCCCGGGATTGTTGTAACATCCTGTTCCTCGGCAACTTCAGGCATCCCCCTAATGTCAATGCAGTACACAACTTCATGCAGCACTGCTGGCCGGAGATATCACGAGAGGTTCCGGATGCCCGATTTTACGCCATCGGCTTTGATCCGCCGGCCGAGCTTCTGTCCTATCAGAACGAGCGTATAATTGTTCGCGAGGGAGGATCGCATGCTGATGTAAGACAAATCTACTGGATCGGCGATATCTTCGTGGCCCCCATTGAACTTGGCGGAGGATTTCGAGGTAAGATGCTGGAGGCACTTGCCTGCGGCCTGCCGGTCGTTTCGACCAGCCTCGCCGCATTCGGCATTGATCCTGTGAACGGGAAAGAAATGTATATCGACGACGACTATCAGGAATTTACCCGGCACGTGATCTTGCTGCTGAAAAATGTAGAACTCAGAAAAACCATGAGCGCTATGTCTCGGGCATTAGGGGAGCGCTTTGATCATAAACATGCAGCCCGGAAATTGCATGCTACTATTGAACAGTACCTAAGCCGGAAAAATGCCTAAAATGCCTAAAGTTGTGGTGCCTACTCAGGTTCAAAGGGACAGAGGTACAGAGGCACAAAGTTTAAGAGCCTGTAAACACGGTCCACTCGGTCCCTTTTTAAAACCGCTAATTATTGAGCTGTTACCTTTAAACTTTAGACACTTGTGAATGCACGCAGGAGTAAGCACCCCTCCAGTGGGCAAATCAAGGTCACGTCCTCTGGACATGGATTCTTTACTGGATAAGAACAATTATCGTGAATCGAATATCAGCATTAGGATTTGATCTTTTTAACACCCTTATTACGGTGGAAGCCAACATCCTTGGTGATGCCGTGTCCAGGCTGATGTATAGCCTGGAGCAGAGCGGTCTTGCACTTGACCATGAATCGTTCAAAAAATCCCACAAGGCAATTGCCATGCGTTTTTTTGAAAGGGCAAGACAGGACCACAGGGAGACTCATAACCGCTTCTGGATAAGCGAAGCGCTTGAAAGCCAGGGTTATCATGTCCTGCCGGACGACCGGATTATCGCCAGGGCTGTTGATGCCTATTTTTCCGCCTTTTTTCAGCATTGCAGGCTTATCCCTGGCACAGAAGAGATGTTGATTCGCCTTAAAGACCGGTACTGCCTCGGGTTGCTCTCCAATTTTACCCATCCACCCGCGGCGAGGGAGATTATCAGAATTGTCGGGTTAGAGCCTTTTTTTGATGTAGTGCTCATATCCGGAGACATAGGCTACCGTAAGCCGCATCCCCTAATCTTTCGCCGGTTCATTGAACATCTTGGGGTGGATAAAGACCAGCTCGTTTATGTGGGCGATGATCCCGGGCCGGATATCAAGGGTGCGCAACAGGCAGGGATTCAACCTGTCTGGACGACCTATGTCCTGGACAAAAACATACCCTTTGCACCGGGCGACCCCTCCTTTCGCGGCGAAGAGCCGGACCGCAGTGTGCCGAGGATCTCCACATGGAAGGAACTGCTCTTTGTTTTAAAGGAATTAGACGAGGGTGGCGGGGCATAAGCGCTGAGTTGTTTTTGTGCAGGAAGGAGTGAAAAAGATGAACATTGAATGGGAAAGATGAAGAAACAGACATATGATCTGGAAGAAAGGCGGCTAAT
>JAYEIR010000100.1:0-15131 GCA_034660135.1 Thermodesulfobacteriota bacterium | reverse complement strand
AAAGGCGGCTAATTAAAAAACCTGAACTATTAGATGTTACCTAAAAAATGCAATCAGCGATTAGCCGTTAGCTATTAGCTGCATAAAATCAATTAGTTGTCAGATAATACAGTTGCATCAAAAAATGAAAGTTTCAATTCAGCGTAAAGTTATGCAAATGCTTGCAGTCTTTAAGTTAACGGCTAATTGCTAAAAGCTAATTGCAGGTTTTAGGTGATATTTTAGAGGAAACAGAGGAATTAAGATTTTCGTTACGAGTATCAAAACGGCTGAAAAGAAACAGAAATAGCCATTGAATGTTCGGTATTGGGTGTTTGTTTTTCATTCGATGTTGGACGTTCGATGTTCGATGTTCGACGTTCATCTTTCAAAACAACTTAGCTCTTACGGGGTGGCAAGGCCAGGGTCTAAAACTATCTTCATGGGGATTTCGCCCGGGAGTTCACCCCCTGCCAGCTTCAGGGCCTTTTCAGCATCCTCCAGAGGAAAACAGTGGCTGATCATGTCTTCAATGGGATATGCGCCTCGTGCTGCTATCTTGATGGCAGGCTCAACCGCCTGGAAGTCATGAGAGAATACCCCTAAGAGCTCCAACTCTTTGAAAACCACCTGGTCCAGCAAAAGAGGAACAGGGCTTTCAGCACCATAAAGTCCAGGCAGGATTATCCTTGCGCCCGTGCCTGCGAGGGAAATTGATAGAGGCGGCCCTGAAGTGTGTCCGGTTGCCTCCATCACGAGGTCGGCCATGGACCCGCCCGTGACCCGCGATACGGCCTGGACCGGATCTTCCCTGTCGGCATTGATCACCACATCCGCACCAAAGCGCTTTGCCATGTCCAAACGCCTCTGATCCCTGTCCAGACCCACAACAATGATCGGCCCGGCACCTGACTCTCTCGCCACAATGACTCCTGCCAGGCCCTGCTGCCCCGGACCAACGATGGCAACGGCCTGGCCCACGGATACGCCTCCAATATGCCTTAACCAGCGGACTGCGTTTCCTAACACGGCACAAATCAATACACCGGTTTCGGCGGAGATTTCATCGCCGATCATGTGAACCATTGCCCTGGGATGAATATATAAATAGTCCGCGTAGGCCCCGTAAAGGTGCGGGGGCTCTTTACAGGAAATCATGGACCCGTAGGTATAATAGTTTTCGCACAGGGTATAGCGGCCGGACAGGCAGGGCCTGCAGATCCCACACCCGAATGCGTATTCAATTATCACGCGGTCGCCTTCCTTTACATTATGTCTCTTTTGGGCCTCTTTTCCCATCTTGTAGACCCGGCCCACAATCTCGTGTCCCAGGATGATGGGATAAGGTCTGGGTGCCCGGCCGGGCTTGCCTTTATAGATGCCGGGGTCAGATCCGCACACCCCTGTCAGCTCAAGTTTCAGTATCCCATCATCCTCGCCAACTTCAGGTAAAGGGAATTCCTGCATCTCTATCCTGCCCGGACGCGTCACGACCATGGCCCTTGTATTCATGATTTCACCTCATTCTTTAGACGGTCATAGGTTCCTGAGATTTCCTCAGGCACCACGGCTTGTTTGAGCTTGTGTTTGACCACCCTGTTCAAAGAATTCTTTGGCAATGCATCCACCGTGAGCCAGAACCTGGGCACCTTGAAGTCTGCCAGACCGGCTTCGCAGTGCGCAATCAAATGGTCCCAGGGTCTCGACTGGGCGTGCAGCCAGACGACAAATGCCATGATTTCATCTTCGCCGGCTGCATCTGACGGTGTAACCCCGATCACTGCCGCCTCGGCCACTGCCTCGTGGGCGAGGAGAGTTGCCTCTACCTCGGCAGCGCTTATGTTTTCTCCTTTCTTGCGTATGACATCCTTGGTGCGGCCCAGAAAATATAACCAGCCGCGCCTGTCCTGTCTGCCCCTGTCACCTGTCCGCAGCCAGCCCCCCTTGATCGCAGATTTAGTTCCCTCCGGGTCCTTAAAATACTCCTTCATCATGGCCTGATTGCAAATTACGATCTGGCCTGTCCGGTCCGGCGGCAATTCCTGGTCAGACTCATCAAAGACTTTTACCTCATTAGTCAGCCCGGGACATCCGCTTAACATGGGAACGCCTATTGCGCCGTCCACGCAGTCCTCATGCAGTGGCCCCATAACGGATAAAGGAGCTTCTGTGAGGCTATACAGGGTCTGGAGTCTGACATTAAATCGCCTTTCAAAGTCGTGGTAGTGTCCTTTGGGTGCGCCGCCGGCGACTATTAGCTCCACGGGATTGTCAGCATCGTCCGGGAGGGCAGGGCGGTTGTAGAGGATGGTTGTCAGGGCCAGGAGCATTACAGCCTTGTTGGCCCTGTGCTCTCGGGTCCAATCCCAGAAACCGGAGGCACTAAACTTCCTGGCCAGTATGAGTGTGCTGCCGGCCATTAGAGTGCCCATGGCCGAGTAAAATTGTGCGTTGACGTGGAAAAGAGGGTTGGCAGTGATCAGGCGGTCGGTATTTTTGAGGCCGCAGGTACGCACAAAAGATGCCGCGGTCCGCAGATAGTTGCCATGGGTGTGCACGACACCCTTGGGGAAACCTGTAGTACCCGAGGTGTAAAGAATCACTGCATTGTCTTCCGCGGAGATTTCGACCGGTTCCAGTTCTGTCCTAATGCTGTAGAATTCCTCAATGGTTTTGAGGCCATGGCTACGCCCCAACCGTACTCCCAGGAATTGTTCCACACCAGCGCATTCTCCCCTGAGATCTGATAAAATGTGAAGAGATGGCTTGCCAAGAACAACCACACGGGCCTCGCTGTGGTTAATTATGTAGGCGACTTCGCGTGAGGTGAGACGGAGATTTATCGGCACCATAACCGCTCCTAACTTCAGGATGGCCCACCAGAAATAAATGAATTCAGGCATGTTTTCGAGCAGAAGTGCCACACGGTCGCTTTTTCCGACGCCCATGCGATTCAAGCCGATCGCGACCCGGTTTACCATCCGGTTCATGTGGCCGTAGGTTACTTCCTCATCACCGAAGATTAGGTAGACCTTATCGTCCAACTCCGAAGCCCTGACCTCAATAAGTTCACATATACTATTCATGTTTTCCTTTCATTTTCACCAAATGAGCCCGGAATGCCGTTCAATTTTTCTCTGAAACGCTGTTCTTAGCGCTGATTCGGTCCCGTATAGAACCACCCGTTTTTTTGCTCTTGTTATTCCCGTGTATACAATCTCCCGGGTTAATAATCTGTGTTTTTCATCTTCAGGTAATACTAAAAGCACGTCATCAAATTCGGAACCCTGGCTTTTATGAACAGTCATTGCAAATGCATGTTCCCATGGCGGCAAAAGATCCATGGCAAGGCCGATATATGAGTCAAACCGTGGGAAAAAGGCCCTGTAGGCCCCATTTGTATCTCTGATGACAATGCCGACATCACCGTTAAAAAGCTCCTTGGAATAGTCATTCCGGGTAATCATGATTACAGCGCCGGAAAAAAAAGTCCTTTGTGTCCCGGAAGGCTCGAACAGAGATTTAAGGTGTTGAGTGATCCGGCTGTTTATCCCAATACAGCCGAAAATTCCATTGCGCAAGAGTGACAGTATCCTTGCTCTTCCTATCACGGCAAAGCACTGGCGCAGGATTTCCCGGCCTGAGTCAGAGTTCACAAGCTGATCGGTCTCCATCTCACCGGCTTCTGAAATTAGATCCATGAAGCTTTTGTCGTGCTTATTTAAAGGGCTCAGGTAATGATGTCGGGTCCACATCCGGAGGTCTTGCTCCCACTCCCTGATGCCCTCAGGCCGTACCAATGCCCATTTGTCCGTGTCGATGTGCAGGGCGGATTCAAAAGAAACCGGCGTGAAATCCGGGCCTTTTCCCTGGTTGATTTGTCCTGCCAGCCTCAGCAGATTCTCGCCTGAACGATAAACTTTTTTCAATAAAATTAACCTGTCTTTGAATCTCTCGGCCCTGGTGCCGTCCGGAATCATTTCCGCAAAAACTGCGCCTGCCTCCACAGAGGGCAACTGATCCTTGTCTCCCAGAAAAATAAGCCTTGTTTTTGCCGGATCCACTGCTTTGAGAAACTTGTCCATCATGACCACATCCACCATTGAGACTTCATCAAGGATAATGGCGGATGCCGGGAGAGGATTTGTGTCTCTGTAATAGAAGTCATGGCTGCGGCTCCTGTATCTCAGGATCTTGTGCAGCGTGCTTCCCTTCAGGTTAAATAGTTCCATGTCTATGTCAGAAGGGTTTCTGATGGTATTGATGCTGTATTGAACCGCCTCTGTCATCCTCTGTGCTGCGCGGCCGGTTGGCGCACCGAGGAGGATATGTTCGGTGGGTATCCCGGCCCGCACCAGGCAACGAAGGATATTGACCATAAGGGAGGTCTTTCCTGTCCCCGGTCCTCCGGAAATAATTGAGAACTGGGACCCGAGTGAAAGCCTTATCGCCTCAACCTGACAGCTATCCCTGTCAATCGGCTTCCCGTGCTTTGAAATACGGATTGAAAACTCTGGCGAAAATATATCTCCAATAAAGGACTCGATCTCTTTATCAGATACCCTGAGGCGGTTTTTTGCCTGTAGCAGGACTTCAATCTGCTCTGCCAGCCCTTTTTCATGGACATAAAATTTCTGAAAATAAAGAAGTCTCCTTCCTTTGGACTCATCAAGAATCAACGGCAAATAATCATCGCTGTTTCTTGTGATAAGCCTTTTGTACATATTATTTGAAAGCCCGGTCAGAAATCTCTGCGTTATTTCTCCTGACTTTTTATCGTCAAGGAAGGCCTGCAGCCCGGTATATAGACTTCCCTCCTCGAGATTTAGACAGAGACTCCCATGCTGCAATGCGCCAAACATGACCATCAAGATCGCAATGAGTGCAACGTCACCCTCATATCCCCCGAATTCAAGCAAATCACGTGCAGTCATATAATCCAGAAAAGGGAGTTCCAGGTTTTGAGAACAGGTATAAATATCCCGTATATCGTCCCCTGCCTGTTTCCGGAGGATTTCCAAATCCATCAGCTTATCTATGAATTGGATTTTTTCTCTATCTCGTTTATGCATTTATTCTTTCTTTGCCTCTGTGCCTTTGCCCCTTTGACCCTAATGGGTCGTTTTCAGTCTCAACGCGATTTCCTGTTCCATGTGATCTAAAGACCCAAGCTTATCCGGGGGAACAAAATAAATCCCGTTCCCATTACCGGCACCCATCCCTCGCAGATAGAAATAAAAGACTCCCCCGAAATCCCTTTCCGGATCAGACCTGTTACCCATTGCCTGTTTCAACCAGCGCAAGACCGCAACGGCATATAGTTTGTACTGGAGGTGATAGTCTGCATGATCCATGCTCTTTTCCATGGATTCGAGCTCATAGCCGGTCTCAAGATAGTTCGATTTCCAGTCTGCTATGTAGAATTTCTTGTCTTTTCTGAATACCAGGTCTACAAATCCCCTGACAAAGCCTTTGCTGGCTTCACAATCCGGGATACTGCCGGGCCTGTTAACGGAAATTGGAAACGGATAAAAGAACTCAATCTCATGGAGCCGGTCTTCCTTGTTCAGGTGGGCAAGTGTGAAATCATCCGCAACAGAGCTGATAGGGGTTGTCAAGGTATTCCAAATGACCCTGCAGATGGAGTCTTTCCATTGCAGACTAACCCGGTGCACCTCCATCTGCTTCAGGATTATGTCTGTTGTGCCCGAATCCCAGTCCTGAGGCCTTGTCTCCAAAACGGCTTCATAATCAATATGCTCCAGGATATCATGAAACATCAGGCCCACATCAGTTCCACCAGGTATTTCATCAGCGCTCCCTTCGGCATGTACTGGCTCCATGCCTTGAGATGCAAAACTTTCGTCATCTTCCCTCCCTTTCTGCTGTGTCTCGAAAGAGATCTCATGCCCGTAGGTTTCATCTGCCTGGATTTTCAAATGCAGGCTCGAATAAGATTCCAGATGAATTCTTCTCTGCCGGTAGTTCTCTTGATAAGGAAACAGCTCGAATGCCTCAGGAATTGCAGCCTCTTGAGCAGGTTTCTCTAATTCGGTTTCGTCCAGTGAAATGTCATGATAATGATCTGCGTCTATCCACAGGACATTCCTGTCAGCTTTGGTTTGGGGAAAGGCATCTAACAAAGCGGGAGAGAGTTGACTACACACCGGTCCAATCCAGGACGCGTTATGTGGATAAATATAGAACGGCAGATAGAGTTTGAATTGAGCCCTGGTAGATGCCACATAATAGAGGCGCTTATTCTCATCCTTTTTCTCAGCTTCATGTCTCTCTGCCCCATCCTGTTTTGTTAGGTCCACGATTCTTGTGAGCTTTGGATACAATTCGTCTTTCTTGATCACGTGATAGGTATGATATCTATCTAAGTGGGATGGGGGCTGGGTCAACCCGCCTGCAACAAAAACGATGGGAAACTCAAGTCCCTTGCTGACATGCATGGTCATGAGCTGGACTTTTTGGGCTTCAGTTTCTATTTGATGGATATCAATGTCCTCATCGATATTAATAGACTGCTTTCGATAGATATCCAGTATTGACGATATACCTTTGAAATCCAGGTTTTTTCTATATGCGACCTCCTCTAAGTATTCAAATATCTGCCGGTAATTGGCATGTTTTCTGTCCCAGTTGCTCACTGTTGTCTCACGGGAAAGCAGACCTGAATCCTCAATTAAAGACTGGAAGAGATAGCTCCACTTGCGGGACATGGCGTATTCGTTCCATTTGAAGATCATCTGCTTTACAGGATGAGAAGGCGGCATTTCCTCATACGCGAACAGATCAGGGAGCGGGAGGCCGAAAAATGGGCTCAGCAAGGCCTTTTTGACTGCCGAGCTGTCCCCCGGATCAAGGATTGCGTGAAACACAAGGCTTATGAAAAGTGCTTCATCAGAAAGAAACAGGCCGGGTTTTTTATAAAAGCTGTAGGGGATTTTCAGTCTTGTAAGTTCTTCTTCAATGAAAGGCACGTCGGATTTGCTCCGGACCAGTATACAGATGTCCCCAAATCCGATTCTCCTTTCATCTCCGCCCTTGTCTTTTATCTTGATATCAGAGGAAATCAGGTGCTTGATCTCATGGGCGATAAATCTCGCAAGCCTTGATTTGGCATGCCTTGGAGGTGAGGTGCTGTTGAGTTCCATGATATTCAAGACCGGGTTACCGGAATTATCCTCAATCATCATTCCTGCACCGTCCTTTTCGCAGGGAAATCCTGTGTCTTGATAACCGATTTCGAATTTGCCTGCCTGATCCTGGGGCCTGAACCAGGCCTCACCACAGAATAGTTTGTTGAAGGCCGTGATCATCTCGGGTTGTGACCGCCAGTTGATGGACAGTGAATACAACCTGGCCTTGCCTCTCTTCTCAAGTCTTTCCATCTCGTTTCTTGCGCTCAGATAGGCATACACGTCAGCCCCGCGGAACGAGTAAATGGCCTGTTTTGGATCTCCGATCACGAACAGGAGGTTTTGAAGGTTGTCATGAGTATCTATGAATATCTTCTTGAATATCCGCCACTGAACACTGTCTGTGTCCTGGAATTCATCGATGAATGCCACACGAAATCTGTTTCGGAGTTTTTCCAGCAAATTTGATGAATTGTCACCATACAAGGCATTTTCAACGAGTGCCAGCATATCATAGTAACTGATCCACCCATGTTCTTGCTTTGTCTGCTTTACATCATCCTGGAGTCGATGAATTGTTTCAACAGCAAGGCAGTATCGAAGGACGTTCAACCTCCTGTCCAGTTCTCCCAGTTTTTGTTTAATAGCTTCAAGATTCGGACATGTCTCCAGGTTTGGGATGTCTTGTTTCCATTTCTTCGGAATAAGACATTCAACTCCTTTCCTGCCACCGGATTTTGCGCCTCGTATTTGTGCCATCAAATCAACAAGCCCGCGAATATCAGGTCTGGCTTCTTGAGCCCTGGAAAGATACTCTTCAAGGGGAATGACTATTTTTTTCAAAACACTGTTTCTTGAACTTGCATTGAAATTCAGCCTGGCATACCCACGGGAAAACTCCTTGTCCGACCCTGTCAGGGCCTTCATTTCCATGCACATTGAAGTTGTTTCCCGTTTGACTTCTTCAAAGCCCCGACCCTCTATGTCGGGCAGCAGCCTGTCTCCAGCCTCCTTATGAAGGGATTTGGCCAGACGTATGACAGTATCTAAAAAATGTCCCTTCTCGTGATTAAACCTTGAAATCTCAAGTACTTCCTTTAGGTCATCCTTATATATCTCCGGCCATTTTCCGCGCATCTGCTCTTTCAGCAGGGTCTCAAAAAGTGATGTGTCATTGATCACTTCGCTCTGGAAGACAGTGCTGTTTTCAAATGCAAAATCCCTGAGAACAGTCTGGCAAAAGCCATGAATCGTATATATAGAGGCCCTGTCAAATGTATCCAAGGTGTCTCTCAGTTTTTTCGATGTTATTGCGTTTTCGTTTGCATTATCCAATTCCCCTTCAAGTTTTTCACGTATACGGATCTTTAATTCGGATGCGGCTTTTTCAGTAAAGGTAACGAGGAGTATATTCTCCAGTTCGACATCGTCCCTTTCTTTCAGGAGCCTTATCACCAGATTTTCAATTGTATAGGTCTTGCCGGTCCCGGCTGAGGCCTCGATCAGGCCGTGTCGGCTTAGGTCGATCTGATTATAGTCATTAACAGATTCGTAGGACATCTTTACCCCAACGTATGAATTTAGCTCTTTGAAAAAACTGGACAGGATTAACAGGATATTCAGGATTAAAATATCAAAACTTATCCTGTAAATCCTCAGCAAAGTCCCTTACTTTACCTTTGATTTCAATTCTACAATTTCAAGTTTCAAGCCGTAAACGGCTATCTTCTGAGAAACAACTTATTTGTTCACTTAAAACAAAATCTTGTTTATCCTGTTATCCTGTCAGAATTTTTTTCAAAGGGCTAAAGTGTTACACCCCAACTAAAAGTCCTCAATTGATCCCTGACCCCTGAAAAAGACCTGAAATCTGTCTTGCACTCTGTCAAATGCATCACCGGGTATGCACGGATTGGCAAGTCTGATCAGGAATGATTTTTCCTCTGCGTATGCCTCTTGAACTTGTTCTTGAAAAGCTGTCTTTTCACCTTCATCTTCACCTGCTTCCCCATCTGCTGGTTTGTGTGGCTTGATCCGCTGGGAAGTCACCACTTCAAACGGCAGCCACTCCAGCCTTTCCTGGTTCAGATAATCTGAGACAAGTATCCTGAGGTATTCTTTGGCAGCATCCTTATCGATACTATATGTCCAGGCCTTGACGGCTTCCTTATAAACGACATGAAAGGTGATCCGTGAATCTTCGATCCTGTGAAAACCGTTCTCACTTGACAGGCAAAACATCCAGAACAGGACAGGTTCCAGGATATACTTATCCGGCGGGCCATTTTTTCTCGGGGTTTTTTCGGAAGCGGTCAACACCAGCGAATGCCAGCCTCCTTCCCGGTCCTTCCAGACCCACGGCATTTGCCCGTGAAGTTCTACTTTCGTTTCGATCTCCTCCCCAAGGCTGTCAGAGGTCTTGACAATCAGTCTCACCGGCTCAAAACGCTCAACAGGAAGCCTGTTAATGGAGGGGATATATTCGTCGGTCTGTTCGCCGGCAAAAAATGCCCGGCAAAGTTCATCATCTGATTCCATTTCCGCCATGACCTGGGACAGGGTTCCGGCCCTCACCAGGACATCGTCTCTTAACTCATCTTTGTCTAATTCAGCAAATGCACCATCCGGTGTATCGCTGTTTCGGCTGAGGCTTTCATAAACGCATTCGTAGATCTCCTCCAGGGTTTGTTCGCCTGACCCTGCATACCCTGAAAAACAGGTGTCCAGCCAGAGTTTAAGGGTCTCAATCTTCAGGTTATAATCAACCGGGAATTCAGAATAAAACGGTTCGTCTTCCCTTATGGTAATCTCCTCGAAGGCCTCTTCTTCATCGTACATCCCGAGGTGCCGTTTCAGGCCATGTAACACAGGGTCTTCCAGAAATTTTTTCAACTGTTTCAAGGTGATCTTCTCGAAAATCCTATCGTCCTTTTGGGGTCTTTCGGTCCCTACAGTGAAATCCGGAAAAAAGCTTTGAATATTGTTAATTGTTTCCTCCGAGGCCCCCGCAGTTACTTGTTCCCACAGGTCATTCTCTCGATAACAGGCTATCCTGTCAGCGAGGGAATAATTCACCAGGACATCGGAGGTCTCATTTACAGCGTTGTTTTCAAGGTATCTTTCACTGTTTCCCTTCAGGGGGATATCCGTAATCCTGAATTGTTCTCCGTGCACAAGGATTTTCTGTTCCACGTATCTGCGCAACTGGTTAACAACTGAACAGGGCTGTATCTTTCGGTCCTTTTGAAGGTCTTTCGCGATATGGCTGATATAGAGCTTGTCCCGCACGGATAAGAGCATCTCAAGAAAAAGGTAACAATTACGCTCCGGCAGACTGACATCGCCGATCCGCCTTTTTAAAAGACGGAGATCCAGGGACGACACATCCGCTTTTCCGGGAAATGCCCCTTCTTCCATGCCCATGATGTAAACGATTCTGAAGGGAATGGGCCGCATAGGTTGAAGGGCCGAGATGGTGACACCCTCGGTCAGGTAATCTCCATAACCGCCTGAAATGGAGCGCAGGTTGGATTTGATAAATTCCCTGATTATCGCAATTTCCAGGCCCGGTTCCGCCCCCCCCTTCTCTGATTGTCCTTCCCGGACTTCGTCATATATCTTCAAATCCCCGAATGCCTCAATCAAGGATTGTTGAACAGCGGCTTCTCCTCTGAAACCGGCAGGGACCTCCAACAGGTCATCGCATAGCTCCAAGAGTCTGGCCTTCCATTCCTCGCCGGATGCACGAAAACCCGTCAGACCCATTACGGCATGATGCAGTTTTTCAATTATATCTGAGAATTTTTCCAGAAGATCCATGTCGCCTGTATTCACATCTGAAAACGGCACAAGCCCATGAAAATGCCGGAATCTGCCGCCTGTCCCCTCATTGGGGGCCGACATCACCCTTGACAGGCGCAACCTCTGAAGCCCCTGTTCCCAGGTATAACGGCCGCTCGTGAGATAACCTTTTTCCTTTGTTGCTTTTCGATCAAAGCTATGAAAGATATTCAGTGCATCAGCCCACCCTGCCCATATATTTGGTTCATCCGTCTCGATCTGCCACTTACTCATGAAGCAGGGATTCTGTATGAGATCAAAAACCTCTTTTCGCGAAAACCGTCCCGTAGCAAGCTCAAGGATTCCCAGTATGGCCTGTCCATAAACGCTCTCTATATCGGCGCGTGAATCCACAAGATTGTAGGAAATAGAGGCAGGCCTGCGATTGAAAACAGAATCAATCACAGGTTTGTATCGCGAGATGTCCGGCACAAGGATGGCAATATCGGTTAATTGAAGCCCACTATCCTTTTCAAGGTTGTAAAGGATGCTGTTATATACGGTTTCCACTTCCCTGTAGACACCCGGGCAGGAGACTATCTGGAGGGATGTGTCCTGTGCTCTCTGTGTCGTATCTTTTTCTGTGGTAAGAGTGAGGATATGGTCCTGCACTTCATGGAGTACACTTGGCGTGTTTGCTTCTTTCGTGAAGCAGGCATTGAAGTCATAGTCTGTAAGCCGGCATAAAAGGCGTATGTTTTCCCGGCCTGGCTTGCCCCACAATGACAGAAGTTCATTGTCCTCCCATTCCAGGAGTTCTCCCTGATCCATTTCTTCCGGGCTGATTTCAATCCTGGGATTTTTTCTTCTAATCCATCTTTTTTCCTGAGGCGTTTTGATATCCTCCCAGAACTCACGGCATGGGTTCAGGGCATAAATGAAGATCTCGTAATAATCCTTTATCCGGCCGATAAGCCCGAGGTGGAAGGCAGATACCTGGGACAGCCCGAAGACATGTACAAATTTCCTGGCCCCATTCAAATCAGTAGATCCTGCAGGGATAACCTCATCAGCGTATTCTCTGATGGAAAGGAGACGTTTCCCGGTCCTTTGAAAATGTCTCTCGCGCAGGTCTCTAATTCGCAGATAGAGCCTCTGCTGGCAGAGTTCCATTCCGGTTGGCTGATTCTTGTTGTCAAACCATTTCTGAATCATCTCAGAACGGTGGAACTCATATTCCTCGAATAAATGGGTCATCTTCTCCGTGAGCTGCCAGAGTTTTACCGCGTAACCCGGTCCTTTTTTGTTGCCGGGTTCGAGGAGGTAACGGCTCAAAGGGCTTAATTCCACGTCCTCCTGTCTCATGGTCTGTAATTCACAGAGAAGAAGCATCCTCAAAAAAGAATTGTCAATCATTTCAGGTTGTTCTTTGCGTGTATCCAGTCTTGCCAGCAAATCCCACAACCCTGATTCCAGGTATTGAAAGTCAACATTCATGAAAACCGACTGTCTCTTTGCAATTGTCAGTTGCAGCCATTTTATCAGGTTTTGATTGGGAACAATCGTCAGGGGGCCTTCGAGGATATTGCTCTTTGTTTGATTTTCCAGGTCAACGACCGACGCAAATTTGTCTGCCAGTTCTTCCAATTTGTTGCTGAAGTAAAGCTCAATCGCCATAGTCGATGAATTTGTAAAAAGTCGTCAAGGGTTAAAAAGAGAAGTTGTTTCTACCTATTGTTCATTTAGAAATGAGATAATCGTCCTGTTTGAGATCTTCGATAGTGAGCTTTCCGAACAACCGGCCGTGGAATGGTGGAATAGGAGACAGATGGAAAATTTGAAGGTGATTTCTATGTCTGAGGGGCCTGCACATTCCTTTCACACTTATCGTGAGCCCCGCAATTTCTGAGAGCAGTCACTCCGGGATTAGGGCCATATTCAAATGTAAATCTAATGTTCTTGGTGGCATAGGCTATAAAGACGTTCTTTCCTCCAACAGGATATTTGGCTTTCGCATTTTTGGCCTTATGTACCTCTATCGATGGATGCCTGGGATTGTCAGCTATAAGCTTGATGCCCTTGTCAACAGATTTCCTTTCACGAGAACCAAGTTCGGAATAGCTTTCAAGAAAGAAGATCTCAAAGTATAGTTTAAAAGGCGGCGCTTTTCCAGGCATGACTCCCCTATTTTTTAAGATGTTTGAGGGCCTGTGCCGGAGTTGCGGCCATTACTCCCTGACGTGTGTCCTTGTTGACTTTATCCTCTTTCTTTATCCATTCAGGAGAAAGCTCCTCAACTGGCAGGTCGAGCATATCCGGAAATTTTCTTACGGTCTGTACAGGGTAAAGCGTAAGTTGCTGCCCTTCAATGACATATTCGAAAAGAGGTTCTTTCCGAAAAACCGGGGGGAGGGTAATCCTTCCCCGGGAATCAGTCTTTAATATCCTCACTTCAGACATTTGTTTCCCCCTCAATAAACCACGCTGACTTCAGGAACTTTTAGAATTCACCAGATGTATAATCAGCATATACCCATTTGTTGCAATTGTCAATAGAGGGTTTTGTGCATAGCTTTTTCAAAGCAAGAGTAAAACTTAATAAATCTTTCGTAGTGGCCAAAACATACCACAACCAGGAGTTTCTTTTATATCGTGATACGTCGCAATACTAAACAGCTAACTCATAATTGGATTGTCTGGCAGATCCCTTCAAGTGGACCAGATTGAGTTCAATCAAATGATTTAAATCTCGTTGCAAAGTACGCCGCGTCACTTCTGAGCATATTTTTTCAAATTCAGTTATATGAACTGCCTCTTTCTTCATTAATAAGCCCAATGCTTTTGCTTGTCTCTCATTCAAGCTATGTTTCTGTACCAAAACATCCCGCCGGATGACCTGCTCCCCACGTTCTTTACCTTCAACCTAAATCCTGCAAGCGTCGAGTTTGCCGAAGATGCAAGACGGTAAGGGCGCAGATGTATTCTTATACTTCAAGCCCTTACCAACACAGCAGATTCGGCAAAATCGGCGCTCCCGGAGAGTAAACTGTTTTCAAATAATCAGACCCTCATGGACCGCCTCAAATTGGTGTACGCCATTTAATTCTCGGTTCTTTATAATCCTCTGATATTTATGCTTATTAATAACTTTTTAAAAACAGTTTATGCAGGTTTTAGGTTCAACCATTTGAGTTTGTAGGTGGTAATGAAATAGTTAAGCCAACCTGTCATATCCATATTGTTTTCACGAACGCTTTGGATCGATTTGTAGAAGGTCGGTCGATCACGGTCATAATATTCACTGATCGTAAACAGGCGTTTGAAATCGTATCCAGCCTTGTAGAGACAGAGCGTTGACAGCAGCCTGGAAGTACGACCATTGCCATCCAAAAATGGGTGGATATGAACCAGTTGGAACTGTGCCACTCCGCTGACCAGAACAGGATGAATTTCCAGATCTGAATTAAGCCACCTCACCATTTCAGACATCATGATGGGTATTTCTACAGCCGAAGGTGGTGTATAAATAACCTCTCCTGTTTCAGAGTTGGCAACGTAATTTTGTATGCGTCTGTAATCTCCAGGACCGGCTTTCCCACCGCGAACTCCCTCAACCAGCTTTCGGTGAATTTCACGAATCATCCCTTCGGTAATGGGATCTCCACTGTCCAGACATTCGGAAACAAACTCAAAGGCCGAACGGTAATTCAACAGCTCTCGTATATCATCCGGATCTGCTTCCGGTACTGCCTCGCCTTTCCATAAGCGTTCTGCCTGTTCCAGCGTCAATCGTGTTCCTTCGATGTGGGTTGTATGATGAGCCTCTTTGATAGGGCTTGACTTCCCATATCCCGCACCCAGTCATCGGATAGTCTTGCAGCTTCCAGAAACCCCCGCGCCCGTTCAATTTGGGTGATGGCCTCTGTCATGCGGTTGGTTATGGTAAATTTTGGGTTAAAAACCGTCATACTTTACCTCCATCGACTATAGCGCCGGCATCCTGTCTATGCAGGCATATGCCGGGCAGGTATTTCACATGGCACCGGGATCTGCAATTTTGTCGCGACCAGAGGCTCCGCCCCGGAATACCCGGCTGGAGCCTAAAGAAGGGCCTGCAGGATAAAATAGTCCGCCGGGGGCTGGACTGATACCATATCGCAATTTTGGATCATTCAACAGGTGACAAAGTAACTTTTTCCGCACGCAGAAACCGAAATCCACTAT